>JBCCTM010000018.1:0-18656 GCA_039198535.1 Pseudomonadota bacterium | reverse complement strand
TTAAGGCCCGCCAGCCGCGGCGCAGTTGGGCCTTTCTGTCTGGCCGGTCGTTCTCGCCCGGCTTCGCGCCATGAAACGCGCCATGAAACGCGCCATGAAACGCGCCCGCCACCATGAAACGCCCCCACCAGAAAGATCGCCCTTGACCCTTACAGCGCTCCCCGCCGCGGTCGCCGCGCGGCCCGAGGATGGCCCTGCGCCGGGCGCGCAGACTCAAGCGGTCTCCGCTGCGGAGGGCGCCCGGCCGCTCTGCGTCGATCTCGACGGCACCCTGGCGTTGCAGGACACGCTGCATGAGGTGTTCTGGAAGGCGCTGCTCCGCGCGCCGCTCGGCGTGGTCGACGCGCTGGCGGCGGCGCTGACGGATCGCGCAGAGATGAAAACCCGGCTCGCGGCCATCGCCGCGCCAGAGCCGGCGTTGATCGCTTGGCGCCCCGCGCTGCTGGAGGCGTTGCGGGCGGAGAAAGCCAAGGGCCGGCGGCTGGTGCTGGCGACCGGCGCGCATCAATCCGTGGCCGAGGCGGTGGCCGCCGAACTCGATCTTTTTGACGAGGCGATCGGCAGCCGGGACGGCGTGAACCTCACGGGGCGCAACAAAGCGGCCGCGCTGGTTGAGCGCTTCGGCGTCAAGGGCTTCGACTATGTGGGCGATAGCGCCAAGGATCTCGAGGTCTGGCCCGACGCCGCCGAGGCCTGGTTGGCCGGCGACGCGATCTCCCCGGGCCGGGTTGTGGAGGTCGCCGGCGCGCCGGTCACGCGCCGCTTCACGGAGCCGCGCTCGGGTGATCTCAGCGATTGGCTCAAGGCCATGCGGCTCTACCAATGGGTGAAGAACGGCCTTGTGTTCATTCCCGCCTTGGCCGCGGGCGCGCTGTTGGACCCCGGCGTCTTCGCCGCGGCGGCTGTCGCCTTCCTTTGCTTCTCGCTGGTGGCGTCCGCGGGCTATCTGATCAACGACCTGGTGGATCTCGATAGCGATCGCCGCCATCCCCGCAAACGCGAGCGGCCGTTCGCCGCGGGGCGGATTGGCGTCATGAGCGGAGCGGCGGGGGCGGTGGGCTTGATCGCCGCCGGCCTTATCGGCGCGGCGCTGCTGAGCGGGACGCTGTTCATAGTGCTCGCGCTCTATCTCGGCGCGAGCTTCCTCTATTCGTTCTCGCTTAAGCGTGTGGCCGTGTTCGACGTGTTCACCCTCGCCGGGCTCTATTGCTTGCGTCTGTTTGCGGGCGGGGTCGCCACCGATATCGAACTCTCGGTGTGGTTGTTGAGCTTCTCGGGTTTCCTGTTTCTCAGCCTTGGATGTCTGAAGCGCGTGGGCGAGATGGTCGGCGCGGACGCCGAGGCCAAAACCCGCGGCCGCGGCTATCAGGCGGGAGACGCCGCGCCCATGGCGGCGCTCGGCCTCTCCATTGGCGTCGCCTCGGTGATTATCTTCACGCTCTATATCAACTCGCCCCAGGCCCAAGCCGTCTATGAGGCGCCCGGCTATCTCTGGGGCGTGGCGCCGTTCTTCCTGCTCTGGCTCTCGCGGCTTTGGCTGATGGCCTGGCGCGGTAAGGTGCGGGATGACCCGATCCTGACTGTGTTGCGCGACCCGGCCAGTTGGCTCTTGCTGCTGTTTGGCTTGACGCTGTTGCGCTTCGCCCATGGTCCGCCCGAAGGACTGAGCTGGTCCGATTTCAACCTCGGCTTCTGAGCCCGCGCCGATCACTCACCCGATGTCCCACACCCCCACCTTTTTTAGGGAGCGCCCACGCCATGGCTTGGATCTATCTCTCGCTGGCGGCGGCGGCGAATATGGCCGCCAATACGCTGCTCCGCCAAGCGGCCCAAGGCGTGAAGGATCGAGAAGGGCCTGTGGACATTGTGCTGGGTCTGCTCGGTCAGCCGGTGTTTTGGCTGGCGCTGGCCGCCGCAGGCGCGCTGTTGCTCGCCTTCACCATGGCGCTGCGCACAACGCCCGTCAGCCTCGCCTATCCGGTGGTGACCGCAGTGGCGATCGCGGGGCTGTTGGTCGTCGAAGGCGTCTGGCTCGGCCAGCATCTGGGCGCGGTTCGGGTCCTGGGCGTGGCGCTGATCACCGCCGGCGTCGCCGCCATTTTCTTGGGCGCTCCCCAGCAATAAGGGGGCGGGACGCCGTTTGACGTCGGACGCGACGCTTGAGACCGATTGCGATCTGTCGGCCAGTTCGAGCATCGCAGCCAAGGGCGGGGCGGGGCCGGGCCAAGGCGCCGCGTCGTCGCGAAGGTTTTGACTTTCGCAGACGCCACGGTCTTGATCTTATTGAGGTCGGGCGGTCGGCGCTGGGCGCGGCCCCAGGCGGGGCCGACGCCGGTTCGCCATGCGACATGAGATACGTCCGATGCGCCTTTTGGTTCTCGAAGACGACGACACGTTGGGCCCCTGGATCGAGAAGGGGCTCCGCGACGCGGGTCATGTGGTTGATCTGTTCCGAGACGGCAAAGACGCGGTGATCGCCGCGATGAGCCAAAGTTATGACGTTCTGGTCCTGGACCGCATGGTGCCGTCGCTCGACGGGCTTTCGGTTCTAAAGTCGCTCCGCCAAGCCAAGGTGGCGAGCCCCGCGATTTTTTTGACAGCCCTCGGCGAGGTCGACGATCGCGTGGAAGGTTTGCGCGCTGGCGGCGACGATTACCTCGTGAAGCCGTTCGCTTTCACGGAGCTTTTGGCGCGGATCGAGGTGCTGGCGCGCCGTCAAGGAGCGACCGAGGAACAGACGGCGCAGCTCAGCGCTGGCGATTTGGTGATCGACCTTTACAAGCGCACCTGCGTTCGGCGCGGGCGCCCCATCGACCTCAACCCCAAGGAGTTCCTGCTCCTCGAAGTTTTCATGCGGTCGAAAGGGCGCGTCCAAACGCGCGCGATGCTGCTGGAGCGGGTATGGGACATGAGCTTTGACCCGACCACAAGCGTCGTCGAAACCCACATCAGTCGGCTTCGGGGCAAGGTCGAAAAGCCCTTTGGCGACACCCTGATCCGTACAATCCGCGGAAGCGGCTATGTCTTTGAAGCGACTTAGCGCGCTTTTGCGCCTCTCCGCCGTGCGGCAGACGTTGGGTTTGTTGGCTGTGTTCACCCTGATCACAGTGATCGCCTGGGGCGGCGCCTACTGGCTTTTTCAACGCGATATGCTGCGGGCGGTGGACGCTCGTTTGACGGCGCGGATGGAGGCCGCCATCGCAGCGCTAGACGCCGGTCAGCCGCTCGCCGCTGCGGAGGCCGGCGACACGGCTGAGTTCTTCACCGGGTCCCGGGCCGATGGCTTCGAAAGCGTCGATCTGGCCGATGGCTATCCCGAGATGCGGTACCTGCTCCGCACAACGGCGCATGGTCGCATTCGGCTTGGCGAAGACACGGAGAATGAGGAGGAACTGCGAGAGATCCTCGCAGGCGGCATGGTGCTCAGCCTGTTGGCGACGCTCCTGGCGGCGACTTCGATCGGCGCCTATCTGGCGTGGCGGGGGCAGGCGCGCCTCAACGTCATCAGCGCAGGTCTCAAAGACGTCGCGCGAGGCCGGCTTGACACGCGGATCGCGCTCGACGGCCAAGATGATCTCACCCAGCTGGCGGAGCGGATCAATATCACGACGGCGCGCCTCGACGACGCGATGACCCGCATCCGCGTTCAGTCCTCCAACATCGCGCATGATCTGCGGACCCCTTTGGCGCGACTGCGCGCGCGGATCGAAAGCGCATTGAGCGAGGCTGTGCGAGAAGATCGCGCGATCCATCCCGCGGAGCTGGAGACGGCGCTCGATCAAATCGATCGGATCACCGGGACCTTCGACGCCCTCCTCCGCCTCGCGCAGATCGACAGCGGGACGGGACGCGATACGTTCGCGGCGGTGGATCTGAGCGCCCTGGCCGGGCGCGTGATCGAAACGTTCGGCTCCGTTGTGGAGGACGCTGGCCATATCCTGTCAGTCCGGGTGGACGACGCCGAGACGATCTCTGGAGATCCTGATTTGCTGGTGCAGCTCGTCGCCAACTTGCTCCAAAACGCCCTGCGCTACGGCCCTCGCGGCCAGACCATCACGCTGCGCATTCGCGGGGCGGCGCTCAGGCTCAGCGATGAGGGGCCCGGGATCGCGCCCTCCGAGCGCGAGAGAGTGCTTCAGCCGCTCTATCAAGGCGAGGCGACCCGACAAAACGAAGGCTTTGGGCTCGGCTTGTCCCTGGTGCGCGCAATCGCCGATCTGCACAGCGCCCCCCTGTCTTTGTCCGATGGGCCGAACGCGCGGGGGCTGGCCGTTACGCTTCAGTTTCCGAAGCTTACAGAATTGTAACGTTGAGGTCAGGTGAGGCCTAGGCCCGGGCGCCATCCGAAGCAGCGCGATTGAGAGGAACGGTCGCATCGTCGGACGCGGCGTTGCGCCGTTGATTTCGCCGCCGCGGACAGGCCCGACGCCGGAGCAGACCCGCGCTGGGCGGCCGCCGAGCGCTCCGGTTCATCGGAGAGCCCGGCCGCCGGACACCGCAAACCCAGGCCCGCGCCGCCATTTCCGGCGCGCCGCAGCCTTCGAGGAGGGACCTCCGCGCCATGTCGATCTTGAAGAACGCCTTCATCGCCGCGCCGCTGCTCGGCGTTGCTCTGACGGGGGCGGCGACCGCCGAACCCCATCGGGAAACCAGCATCCCGCTGGAATGGGCGCTCGCGGCTGCGGTCACGGCGTCTCAGACCTGCGCCGATATGGGCTTCGCCACCACCGTGACCGTGGTCGACCAACGGGCGCAGCCGCGCGTCCAACTGGTGCGCGAGGGGGCGTTTCCGCATTCGGTCGAGACCAGCCGCCGGAAAGCGGTGACGGCGGCCTCGCGCCGGGAAGCGACCGTGTTGATTGAAGAGGAAAACGCCCATGAGCCCACCATCGGCGCGGTCTTTAACGCGATCGGGCTGATCACCCTCTCCGGCGGCGTGCCCATTTACTACGGCGACGAGGTCATCGGCGGCATCGGTGTCGGCGGCGCGCCCGGCGAAGCGGAGAATGGCGAGGAGCATGACGACATCTGCGCGGCGGCGGGGATCGAGGCGATTGCTGAACGCTTGAACTGAAACGGAAGCGCAAGGGCGGCTTGGAAGACGGACGTCGCCTGGGTCTGGGAAGGGACGGGCGCGGGAAGGAATTGGGCAGGGAAGGATCGGATATGGACAGGCGAAGTTTCCTGGGCGCCGCCGCCGCCGCGACGGTCGGGGTCGTCGGCGGCGCGGCCTGGCTTGCAAACAGCGGGGGGTCGCCGTCGGTCAGCGGTGTGCGCCCCTTGCCGATCCTTCCCCTCACGGACCTTACACAGACGACGCCTGAGATCGTTGGGCTAAAGCTCGGGCGGGGATCGCATGATTTTGGAACGGGCGTGAACAGCGGCACGCTCGGCGTCAACGCGGACTATCTCGGCCCTGTCCTACGCGTAAAATCAGGGCAGGACTTGCCGTTCGCCGTCCAAAACACGCTGGACGAGAAGGTCGCTCTCCATTGGCATGGTCTGCATGTGCCCGGGGCCGTCGATGGCGGCCCGCATCAGGAGATCGACCCGGGGGCGACCTGGCGGCCGATCGTTCCGATCCGTCAACGCGGATCCATGAACTGGTTTCACTCCCATACGCATGGGACCACGGCGCCGCAGACCTACCATGGGCTCGCCGGTGTGATGCTCGTCGAGGACGACGCGAGCTTGGCGGCCGATTTGCCGAACACCTACGGCGTCGACGACCTGACCCTTGTGCTGCAGGACAAGGCCTTCGACGCGACCGGCAGGCTATTCTACGAGCTGACCGGCGCTGTCTTTGAGGATGGGTTTGAAGGCGATACCCTCGTCGTCAACGGGGCGATCGGTCCGGTCTCACACAGGGCGCCGGCGGGCCTGGTCCGCCTCCGCCTCCTAAACGCCAGCAACGCGCGGTTCCTGACCCTATCCTGCGCCGCCGGCGCGCCCCTTGTCGTGATCGCCTCCGAGGGCGGGTTCCTGGCGTCGCCGGTTGAAACCGCCACCCTCACCATCATGCCAGGTGAGCGCTATGAAGTGCTCATCGACATGCGCGCCGCTGAACAGAGCGCGCTGCGCGTCAGCTACGGGGGCGAAGCGGAAGGCCTCGCCTGGCTGTCCCAAAGGTTCACGGGCGCCCCGGTGAAGACAGCGTTGATTCTGAACGCAGATCCGTCGCTTCCCGCGTTCGACGGGGCGATGCCGAAGACCCTCGCGACGTTGGCCCCGCCGCGCCGTGAAGACGCAAGGGTGACCCGTGATTTTGAGCTCAATATGGGCGATGCCGACCTGGCGGCGCTCGCCCGGGATTGGGGCAATCTCTGCGGGGCCGGCGGCATGGGCGTGAATGGCCGCCCGATGAAAATGGACCGCATCGATTTTCAGGTCTCCCGCGGAGAACCGGAGATCTGGAGGATCACCGCCGACGACATGGGTCATCCGTTTCACATCCATGGATGCTCATTCCGCATTTTGCGCCAGAACGGACAAGCGCCGCCCGCTTACGCTGAAGGGTGGAAAGACATGGTTGAAGTGCAGGACGGCGCAGGCGCGTCCGAGGTTTTGGTGACCTTCGATCATCCCGCGGACGCCGCCACGCCGTACATGTTTCACTGCCACATCCTCGAGCATGAGGATTGCGGCATGATGGGGCAGTTCACCGTCGTGTGACGGGTATCGCGCCCGGGGGCGCGTCATGCGCGGGGGCGTCGCGTACTGCGGAAGTCATCATGCGGCGGCCCGGCCTTGTCGGCGCCCTGATCGCTGCGCATAAGCGGGATCATGAGCGATCCACGGTACAGAGATGATCGGCGGGGCGGCGGTTGGGCGCGGGCGGATGGCTTCGATGTCCGCCGGCTCGACCCGCGCTTGGGCGACGCGTTGCGGAAATTCGCCCGCCACGAGATCCCGCTATTCGCCGCGCCCCATGGCTTTGGCGACGATGAGGAGTTGGATGATGGCGAGGGCGGGCCGGTCTTGCTCAACCCCAATGAGCCCGAGACCTTTCAACGCCTCGCCGTGAACTTAGCGCTTCACCGCTTGGACGTGCCCGCGGTCTCCTATGAGGAGGCCTTCATCGAGGACGCGGAGGCGCATTTCTCCATTGACGGCGCGGCGGTGGCGGTGGGCGACGAGCCGATCTCCGACGTCGAGACGGCCCAGGCGGCGGCGTTGGAGGCGGAGGAGACGGCGGTCGCGGAGATCCCCGGCGCGCGCCCGCTCCGCCCGCGGCTGATGATGGTGCGCGCGCTCATGGCGGACGAAGCGCCGCTGGAGGAGATCGAACAATTTGGCCGCGACGCCCAGGCGCTGGTGACCCGCGACCCCGAAGAGATCATGGCGCGCACAGTGGATTTGGGCCGCATCTCCCTGCTGTTCTCCTCGATGCGGGGCGCGCCGCGGCCTGCAGGGCAATTGTTCCAGCCGCAGATCGATTTGGTGTTCATCTTCTGTGGCGAATGGCGCCGCACGCCGCGCTCAGACGCGGCGCTGGCGGTCCGGCTGTCGGATTTGCGCGCGGCGTTGCCCGGCGCCGATATTCGCTTTCAGATCTGGGGCCAGGAGGAGTTGATCCGCGCCTATGAGCGCGTCGCCCTGGCCGCCACCGGCGTTCTCCGCGACGTGCGGCTCATGCCGTTGCCCCATATTCAAACGGACACCGGTCTTGCCGATGGCTGGATTGGCTACGCGCCGGCCAGCTCCATCGCCAAGCTGATCTTGGCGCCGGACGGCCTGCCGGACCCGCGGCTGTTCTACGATAATGTGCGCCACTATCTCGGTGAAAACGCCCGGCTCAATCCAGGGGCGGCCGGCCTCACGCGCACCTTGGAGGAGCGAGAGGTCGAGGAGGTGGTGATCCGCCATAACGGCGTCACCATCGTCGCGCGCGGCGCGGAGATCGATGAGGACGCCTATGGCGTCGGCGATCTGGTGCTGCGCGAATATCAGATCGTGAACGGCGCGCAGACCGCCTTCACGCTGCACGCGCTGCGGGACAAGCTCGACGGCGCTTTTGTGCCGGTGAAGATCGTGGTCACGGAAGATGAGCGCGTGAAGGACGGCGTGGTGCTGGGCGCCAACACGCAATCGGCCGTGGACCGCTTTGACATGCTGGCGCGCCGCCCCGAGATCCGCGCGCTCCAGCAGAGCTTTGACGCCGCGCCGCCGAGCGCTCCGGAGAAGATCTGGCTGCAGCGCCGCCGCGATGAGCCCTTCCGCGGGCGCGTGAACCCCCATCGCGTGGTCACCCCCCGGCAGCTGATGGAGGGGTTCGCCGCCACCGTGCTGGGCCAACCTCACCGCGTGCATGACCACGCGCCCCAGCTGCTCGATGAGATCCCGGAGCGGGTGTTTCATCCGGATCATGAGCCCGCGGCTTATCTGGCGGTGAGCTGGCTGATCGTGGCCGGCCGGCGCTGGGCGGAGCGCCGTGATCTGCGCTGGGCGGACCGCGTGGGCGTGGGGCGCGCCGACGCCTATCCGGCGCGCTTTCAGTTCCTCTACGCGCTGTTCCGCCTCGTCGATATCGACCCCGATCGGGTCGAGGTGGCGCAAAGCGGGTCGGCGGCGGCGCGCTATCGGCGCATCGCCGAGATCTTCGCGGCGCGGGATGGCGCGGCGCTCGCGGATTTGGCCGGGGTCGTGGTGCGGGAGGCCGCGTCCGGAAAGCCCCTCTCGCGGGATCTGGCGCGCCGGCCCGCGTTCACCAACGCGGTGCGCAGCTTGACGGAGGAGGCCCGCGCCAGGCTGCATCGGGACCGGTGAGCGCTGGCGATGCGCCGACGCCGCACGTCACGCTTGCGACGCTCAATCTCTACCATTGGGCCGAGCCGAGCATCGGCTGGTATGCGCCCGACGCGCGGCATACCGCGGAGGGATGGGCGGTCAAACAGGCGTGGTTGCGGGCCATCCTTGCTGAGATGGATGCGGATTTCGTGGGGTTCCAGGAGGTGGTCTCCGTCGACGGGCTGCGCGCGCTTTGCGCGGAGGCCGGCTACCCCCATTTCGCCGTGGCCGACCAACCGCGCATCGCGGAGACGGAGGAGGGCGCGCGCTTCTACACGCGGCCCGTGCAAGCCGCGGCCAGCCGCCATCCCATGGAGACGGCCCCGCTCGCAGCCGATCCCGCCGTCGCCGGCGCGCTGGGCCTGGCCCCGGATCGCGATTTCCGGCGCCCGCCGCTCTGGGCGCGCGTCGACATCCCCGGCGTCGGGCCGATCACCGCCATGGTCTGCCATTTGAAAAGCCCCGGCGTCAGCGAGGATGACGCGCCCTTGCCGGAGGCGTTTCGAGGGCCGGCGGATGGGACGGAAGACGCGATGCGGGCGCGATTGGAAGGCTTGAGCCGGGCCCACGCCTATGCCGGGATCCAGCGGGTGTTCGAAGCCTCGGCGCTGCACCGCGCCGCCCTTGGCCTGATCGCCGAGGGACACGGGCCTGTGGCGGTGCTGGGGGATTTGAACGACACGTTGGGGAGCCCGCCGCTCTCCGCCCTGACGCCCAGACGAGCGGGCGAACGGGATGGCGGCGCGCCCGCGGCGGGCGGCCCATCGGCTAACGCCGCATCGGACGCGCGCTTTCTCCTGGCCGACGCCGCCGCCCTGGACACGCGTCGACCCTTTCCCGGCGCCGAGGGGAGGCGGCGGCCGACCCATCGCCACGGCGCCAGCGGCGCGGCGATCGATTTCATCCTCATCTCGGAAGCGCTTTGGCCTCGGACCACCCCCCTTGGGGCGCAAACGGTGCGGGAGCTTCTGGTCAACGTCGCGGACGACCATTTCATCGCGGGGCGCCCCGATGAGAGCAGCGACCATGCGGGCGTCGCGGCCCGCTTCATCTTTGGCGCAGGCCGCTGATCGGCGCTAGGCGTGGCGCTCTGGCCAGGCTATTGCTTTCAAAGGGGGATCGACAACGGTCGGGGAGCGCTCGACGCGCCGCGGAGACGGGCGTTGAGCGACCCCAGTAGGGAGCGACGCATGAGGGCGCGATTAAAGCGGGTGAAAATCTGCAAAACACGGACGGCGCGGGGCTGGCGCGGGCCCTTTTGGGCGGCGCGCGCACGCCGATGGATCGGCGCGTCGGCGCTGTTGATCATCGCCGCGATACCGCCCGGCCCGACCTCATCGCCGGCCCGTGCGCAGGCCAGCGGAACGGTGACGACCGAGGGCGACTGGGAGCGCCGTTGCGACGAGACCGGCAAATGCATCATAGCCACCGCGATCTCCACGGCCGAGGGCCAGTTGGTCGCCCGGTTGCTTCTGCGCCGGCATCCGCAGGATGGGCTCCGCGGCGAAATCGAGTCGCCACAGGGACTGCATATCCCAACGGGCGTTCTGGCGGCGGTGGATGACAGCTTCCGCTTCAGACCGCAGCTGATCACCTGCGCGCGCACGGCGTGCCTGTCGGCGTTTCCCGCCACGGACGAGGTGGTCGACGCGATGAAAAAGGGCGGGAAGCTCACGGCCACGTTCGTCGATATTCGCAGCGGTCGGCCCGTGGCGCTGCCGTTCTCCTTGATCGGCTTCACCGCGCAAGTCGACGCGCTCTGACCCCAGATTTGGGAGGGGACCGGGACGATGTTTTTTCTCACCACGGGACAGGCCAGCGAGATGCTGTCCCGCACTGGCTTTCTCTCCGAGGGCGAGTCGCTGTTTGAACAAACCAGCGCCGCCCCGGGCGCGCGCGTCTCCTTCGCCGAGCACCACACGCCCCAAGTGGTGGCCGCGGCGCTTGCGGAGGCGATGCGCGACAGCACCTTCGTCATCGCCATCGTCACCTCGACGGGAATGCATCCCGACGCTGAAGATCTCAATTTGTATTACGCGTTCCGCCGCAGCTTTCAGGATCATCGGAGCTTATTGGAAGCGCCGGCGCATATGTTTGAAGCGGAGGATTTTTACCATCTCCGCTCTTTCCTGTTCATGGCGGCCGCCTTCCGTTGGGACGCGCTGGTGTTCACCAGCGAGGAGCCGACGCCGTTCGAGATCGGCCGCGATCACAGCCTGCGCTTTCAGCATGAGCAATCCGCGGTGGCGAAGAAATTCGCCTCCTCGCTCACCGGCAGCCCGGGTTCCGCGCGCATGCATTAAAGTCGCGCCTCGCCTCGCTTCACGGGGTCGTCCTGCGTCGACCTTGCCATCGGCGCGGCGATTGGCCACAATCTGGACGTGAGCGGGAGAGCCCGCGCGCGCCGGCCAGGCGATCTTTGATCGACCGGGGCGGCGGCGTGGCGCCGAAGGAGCAACCGCGCCCCGGAAACTCTCAGGCCCCCGGACGGCTCACGACATAAACTCTGGAGAGAGGCGCGGGCGCCCCATGGGGCCGCCGCAGCGCCCGCCGAAGGGATAACGATCTCAGGCGAACGGACAGAGGGGGCGTCGAGTTGAAGCGTGTCGGCCATTGGGTCGGCGCAATCATTCGGCGTCTCTCCAAGCCCACAGCCAAGAGATCGGCTGCAAGAGAGGAGACGCCGGGCCCCGTCTTTGGGAGAGCGCTCGATGTCGCCGGATCCGCTAACGACCCCGTTGTTTGAGTGGCACGCCGCGCAAGGCGCGCGCATGACCACATTCGGCGGCTATGCGATGCCGCTCCACTATCCGCTCGGCGTGATGGGCGAGCACAACGCGACGCGCGCCGGCGCGGGCCTGTTCGATGTCAGTCATATGGGGCAGGTGACCCTGCGCGCGCCGTCACTCGCGGGCGATCAGGCGCGGCGGGCGGCGGCGGCGGCGCTGGAGGCGCTCGCGCCGATGAATTTCGTCGATTTGGCCGAGGGTCGGCAACGCTACGGGGTGCTGACCACGGACGACGGCGGTGTCATCGATGATTTCATGGCCGTCGCGCGGGAAGACCACCTGGCGCTGGTCGTGAACGCGGCGAACAAACAGGCCGTCACGGCGCATCTTCGGGAGCGAACGCCGCCGGAAATCGAGGTCGAGTTGCTGGACAGCCGCGCCCTCTTGGCGCTGCAAGGTCCGGCGGCGGAAGCGGCGCTGGCGGCGGCGGCCCCTGAGGCGGCGTCGGCTTTGACTGAGATGCGCTTCATGGACGCCCGCATCCTGTCCATCGGCGGGGCGGCCTGCTTGGCGACCCGGTCCGGTTACACCGGCGAGGACGGTTTTGAGATTTCTATCCCAAATGAACACGCCGCCGGTTTGGCGGAAGCGCTTGTCGGCGACGCCCGCGTGGCGCCGGCGGGGCTCGGCGCGCGGGACAGCCTCCGTTTGGAGGCGGGTCTCTGCCTCTGCGGCGTCGACATGGACGCGGAGACCAGCCCGATTGAGGCGGCGCTCGATTGGGCGATCCCGAAGATCCGCCGTCCGGGCGGGGCGCGGGCCGGCGGCTATCCTGGCGCGGCTCGGCTCGAGCGGGAGATGCGGGACGGCCCAGCGCGCCGCCGCGTCGGCTTGAAACCCGAGGGCCGCGCCCCGGTGCGGGGCGGCGCGCCCCTGTTCGAGGCGGAGGACGCCGACGCGCCCCTTGGCGTGGTCAGCTCTGGCGTGTTCGGCCCCACCGTCGGCGGGCCGTGCGCCATGGGCTACGCGCCGCCTGGCCAGAGCGCGCCGTCGACACAGCTTTTTGCGGAGGTGCGCGGCAAGCGGTTGCCGGTGCGCGTGGTCGAGACGCCTTTTACGCCGGCGCGCTTCAAGCGGCGCTGAGCAAGGATATCAAGCGGGGTTGCGGCCTAAAGAGTGATCTCTGGGTGGCGATCCGGTCGGCTGGGTAGAGCGGGAGAGGATGCGATGAAATTCACCGAAGAGCATGAGTGGCTGCGGGACGACGGCGAAGGCGAAGGCGTGGTGACGGTCGGCATCACGGAGCATGCGGTCTCGCAACTCGGAGACCTGGTGTTCGTCGAACTGCCGGAGATTGGCGCCGCCTTTGAAAAGGGAGGGGATGCGGCGACGGTCGAGTCGGTGAAAGCCGCCTCCGACGTCTATGCGCCCTTGGCCGGTGAGATCACGGCCGTGAATGAGAAAATCGTGGAGAACCCCGCCCTCGTGAATGAGGCGCCTTTGGGGGACGGGTGGTTCTTCAAAATGAAGCTGAAGGATCCGAGCGCCATGGACGAGTTGCTGGACGACGCCGGCTACAAGGCGCTGATCGGCGAATGATCCGAAAGAACGCAACCCTTTATGGGGCGGCTCGGCGGCCGTCTCACTTGAACCCGAGCCCCACCGATATGGTTTTTCTCCAGGAGCCCGAGCGCACATGAACGACACGCCCTTCACCCTCGAGCCCACCTCTTACAGCCCCTATGATTTCGCCAACCGGCGGCATATTGGCCCCTCGCCCGGCGAGATGGAGGAAATGCTGCGCGTGCTCGGCGCGCCGAGCCTTGACGCTTTCATCGATGAGATCGTCCCCGCCGCGATCCGACAGAAAAAGCCGTTGGCCTGGGGCCCGGCCATGTCCGAACAGCAGGCGCTGCATCGGCTGCGGCGCACCGCGGCGAAGAACGCCAGCCATGAAGGGCAGCCCATGATCTCGCTGATCGGGCAGGGCTATTATGGGACGGCGACGCCGCCGGTGATCCTGCGCAATATCCTGGAGAACCCAGCCTGGTACACCGCCTACACGCCCTATCAGCCGGAGATTAGCCAAGGGCGGCTTGAGGCGCTGTTGAACTTCCAGACCATGGTGTCGGATCTCACGGGGCTTGAGATCGCCAACGCCTCTCTGCTCGACGAAGCCACCGCCGCCGCGGAGGCGATGGCCATGGCGGAGCGCGTCTCCAAGAGCAAGGCGACGGCATTCTTCGTTGATCAGGATTGCCATCCCCAGACCATCGCCGTGGTGCGCACCCGCGCCGAGCCGCTCGGCTGGACCGTCATCGTCGGCGACCCGATCGCCGATCTTGAGCCTGACCAGGTGTTCGGCGCGCTGTTCCAATATCCGGGCACCCACGGCCATGTGCGGGACTTCACCGCGCAGATCGCCGCGCTGCATGAGGCGAAGGCGGTGGCGGTGATGGCGGCCGACATTTTGGCGCTGGCGCTGCTGCGGACGCCGGGCGAGATGGGCGCGGACATCGCGGTGGGTTCGACGCAACGCTTCGGCGTGCCCATGGGCGCGGGCGGCCCCCACGCCGCCTACCTCGCCTGTCGCGAGGCCTATAAGCGCGCTCTGCCAGGGCGGCTTGTGGGCGTCTCCATCGACGCGCGCGGCAACCGCGCCTATCGCCTCTCCCTGCAGACCCGCGAGCAGCATATTCGCCGCGAAAAAGCGACGTCCAACGTCTGCACCGCCCAGGCGCTGTTGGCGGTGATGGCGTCCATGTATGCGGTGTTCCACGGTCCCGAGGGGATCAAGGCCATCGCCCAGCGTGTGCATTATAAGACGGTGCGCCTCGCCAAAGGCCTCGAGGCGTTGGGTTTTGAGGTCGAGCCGAAGGTGTTCTTCGACACGATCACCGTGCAGGTTGGACCGCTGCAGGGCGTGATCCTGAAGGCGGCGGAGGCCGAGGGCGTCAATCTGCGCAAAGTGGGCGAGGACCGTATCGGCATAAGCCTCGATGAGGCGACCCGGGTCGAGTGGCTGGAGCGGATCTGGCGCGCCTTTGGAGGCTCCCTCAAGAAGGGCGACTTCCAGGGGGAATACCGTCTGCCGGCGTCCGCCATGCGCCGCACGCCCTATCTCACCCATCCGATCTTCCACATGAACCGCGCCGAGAGCGAGATGACCCGCTACATGCGGCGCTTGGCGGACAGGGATCTGGCGCTCGATCGGGCCATGATCCCGCTCGGCTCTTGCACGATGAAGCTGAACTCCACGGCGGAGATGATCCCGATCACCTGGCCAGAGTTCGCCGATGTGCATCCCTTCGCCCCGGCGCGCCAATTGGCGGGCTTCAAGGAAATGGTCGACGACCTCTCCGGCGTTCTGCTGCAGATCACCGGCTATGACGCGATCTCCATGCAGCCGAACTCCGGCGCCCAGGGCGAATATGCGGGGCTGATGACCATCCGCGCCTATCACCACAGCCGCGGCGACGGGCATCGCGACATCTGCCTGATCCCGACCTCGGCCCATGGCACCAACCCGGCTTCCGCGCAGATGGCGGGCATGGAGGTCGTGGTGGTGAAATCGGCGGAGAACGGCGATGTGGACGTGGCCGATTTCCGCGAGAAGGCGGAGAAGTACAGCGATCGCCTCGCCGCCTGCATGATCACTTACCCCTCCACCCATGGCGTCTTTGAGGAGACGGTGCGCGAGATCTGTGAGATCGCCCACAGCCATGGCGGGCAGGTCTATATGGATGGCGCAAACCTCAACGCCCTGGTGGGATTGGCGAAGCCCGGCGCGTTCGGCGCCGATGTGAGCCATCTCAACCTCCACAAGACCTTCTGCATTCCCCATGGCGGCGGCGGCCCGGGCATGGGCCCCATCGGCGTTAAGGCGCATCTCGCGCCGTTCTTGCCAGGGCATCCTGAGTTGAGCGCGGCGGGGGCGGAAGAGAGCCCGGCCGGCGCGGTCTCCGCCGCGCCCTGGGGCTCGCCGCTGTTGCTGGCGATCTCCTGGAGCTATTGCTTGATGATGAGTGGGCCGGGCATGACCCAGGCCACCAAGGTGGCGATCTTGAACGCCAACTACATCGCCAAGCGGCTCGAGGGCGCCTATGACGTGCTCTACACCTCGAAAATCGGCCGGGTGGCCCATGAGTGCATCCTGGATACGCGGAAGCTCCAGGATCGCGCCAGCGTGACCGTGGATGACGTGGCCAAGCGTCTGATCGATTGCGGCTTCCACGCGCCGACCATGAGCTGGCCGGTGGCGGGCACGCTGATGATCGAGCCGACCGAGAGCGAGACGAAAGCGGAGATTGACCGCTTCTGCGACGCGATGCTGGCCATCGCCGCGGAGGTCGACGACATCGCCGAGGGCCGCCTGGATCGGGAGAACAACCCGCTCAAGCACGCGCCGCATACGGTGGAGGATCTGGTGGGCGCCTGGGATCGGCCCTATGGCCGGGAGCAAGGCTGCTTCCCGCCGGGCAGCTTCCGGGTGGACAAGTACTGGGCCCCGGTGAACCGCATCGACAATGTCTATGGCGACCGCAATCTGGTGTGCACCTGCCCGCCGGTGGACGCCTATGCGGAGGCGGCCGAGTAAAGCGAGAGGGCGGGGAGCGGCGACTTACTCGCCCCCGCCTGGCTTTTCGGGATGGCGCGGCCATTGCGCCGCGGAAAGAGAATATATGCATAATTTTGGACGATCTAAATGAATTGAAAAATATTTGGGGGGGGTGCGGTGCGGTACAGACTTTGTTCTCGGTACAAGAGCATTGTGGCTTTCACCGCTATAGTGGGGACATTCTTCAGCGGCGCCCCTGAATTGGCGGTTGCTCAATCTGAAGACGAGGCGACGCCCCTCGCCGAAAAGACATCGGACGACTTTAGCGCAGAGTGCAATCGTCTGGCGGCTGCCCGCCATGACCAAAACTCGGTCGGGGCGGCGACATCGCACTGGTATGGCTTCGTCGGTGAGAAATCCGTCGCACGCCGGGCGGCGCACAGTTGCCAAAGAGCGCTCGCCGCCAGGCCAGGCGACCGACAACTCCAGTTTCAGCTTGGTCTGGCCCTCGAGGGATCTGGAGAGTTATCCCGCGCGCTTGAGATGTATGACAGAGGCGTGACGTTGGGCTACGCCGCGTCGATCGACCAACTCGCTTACTGGTATCGAACGGGGCGCGGCGTTGATCAGGATTTTGAGCGATCATCAGCGCTCGCACGGCGCGCGGCGGATCAAGGCAATCCGCTTGGGCTCTTTATTTTGGGGGCCCACGCTCTGTCCGGTCAGGGACTAAAGCAAGATAGAGATGCGGCGCGTCGGTTCCTTTTGGCGTCCTCGGACCTTGGGTTCGCACCGGCCATGGGCTGGCTCGGATCGATTTATCAACGGGGCCTCGGCGTTCCGGTCGATCTTGAACGGGCGGCGTATTGGTTCCGCCAGGGCGCTGAGGCGGGAGACCCGACCTCTCAGCTTCAATTGGCCCGCGCGTTTATCCGCGGCCAAGGGCTCTCGCCCGATCCCGCGCAGGCGCTTGTCTGGCTTGAAAAGGCGAGCGCGGTCGGGAATGTCGCGGCGATGGTTGAGCTCGGCGCGTTACATTTGGCGGGCGCGTCCCCATCGGGGCCAAGGGAGGATTTGGCGACCGTCTGGCTCGATCGCGCGGTGGAGAACGGTTCCCCCCGCGTGCGACGGCGGGTCGCCGAGATTTATGAGCAGCGTGACAGCCTGCGCCTCAAAGCCGTCGCCCTCTGGCGACGGGGAGCGCAGCTCGGCGACCGACGATCCAAGCGTCGATACGCGCAGCACCTGATCTCGGGAGATTGGGCCGAGAAAGACACCCGACGGGGGTACGCGCTTCTTCGGGAGGCCGCTGACGCCGGTGACGTCATCGCCAGCGCTCAATTTGGAGAGGCGCTCTATTCCGGCGCCGAGATTCCGCAGAATGTCGAGTTAGGCCTCCAGTACCTTCAGCGGGCCGCCCGAAAAAATAACGTGGACGCGCTGTACGCCGTGGCGCTGCATTTCAAATCAATCGGTGAGGATGCGCAGGCCGCGGCATGGTTCCAAAAAGCGGCGAACGGCCATTTCAGCGCGGCCGGTCCGGCGTATGTGAAGGGCGACGCACCCAAAGCCCGCCGTGATGCGATGGCCGAACTCGGGCGCTTTTTCCAGACGGGGCGGGGCGTCGACGTAGACGCGACGCAAGCCCTTCAGTGGTTTCGGCAAGCGGATTTTGCGGGAAGCGCGATGGGCTCCCGCTTGCTTGGCGACGCCTATCGCCTCGGCGTTGGCGTGGAGGTCGATCTTTCCGCGGCGATGCAGGCTTATGCGCGCGCCATTGGTCGCGGCGACGTTCCGGCGTTGGGAAAGCTCGCTGAACTCCATGAGCGCGACGCCCGCGACGCCGCCGCTCGCGCGACAGCGAGATCACTGAGAGCGCAAGCGGTGGAGGCTGGCGACGCCGGGTCCGCGATCGTCTTGGGCGAGCAATTGCTGGCCGGTGACGGCGTGTCCGTGGACCCGGTGGCGGCGTTCGGGTGGTTTCAAAGGGCCGACGCGCTCGGCAGCGGCCCCGGAGCGAGACGGGTCGGGCTCGCCCATGCGAGCGGACGCGGGGCCGAACTCGACCGGTCCAAAGCCGTGTTGGCCTATGAGCGCGCAATAGCGCGCGACGATCATGTCGCGTTGTACCTGCTTGCGACCCTCATCGATCAGCATTCGGTACGAAGCGATCTCGACACATCTGCGAGACAGCTCTTTGAAGAGGCCGCTGAACGGGGCGTCTTGGACGCTCTTTTTGAAGTCGGGCGACGCCACTTGGAGGGGATCCCCCCCTTTGACAGGAACCAGGCCGAAGGCGTTCGATATCTGCAACGCGGCGCCGATTTGGGTCATGTCGGCGCGATGGCCATGCTCGGCGGCGCGCTTGTCACGGGAACTGGGGTCGAAAAGAACCCAGAGTCGGGCGTGGAATACCTGCGTTTGGCGATTGCAAATGGCGGCAGCGTGCCCGCGATGTATGACCTGGGCCTCATATATTTGGTGGGGCTAGC
This sequence comes from Pseudomonadota bacterium, assembly GCA_039198535.1. Lineage (GTDB taxonomy): Bacteria > Pseudomonadota > Alphaproteobacteria > Rhodobacterales > Rhodobacteraceae > JALEGB01. Next base: position 90 of record JBCCTM010000018.1, on the reverse strand, counting down.
AGGCGAGACCAACCCCGAAAAGGCGCTGAAGTATTTTCGCATGGCGCACAATAATGGTCACCATAAAGCCCGGACCGAAATCATTTTCGC
>JBCCTM010000017.1:0-18695 GCA_039198535.1 Pseudomonadota bacterium | reverse complement strand
CCTTGGGCGCGCCAACCCAAGGTCGTCCCGCCCGCCACGCCGATCGTCGCTGCGCCGACGGAAACCGTCTTGAAAAAATCTCTTCGCTTCATGATCGCCTCCGTGTTCCGAAGACGATCCTGAGCCGCCTCGCCAGCCATGCAAATTGACAAATTGAGTTTCCACAGCATGCATGAATGCATGGAAATTCCCGATTGGCGTCTGTTGCGCGCGTTCATCGCCGTTATGCAGGAAGGCACTTTAAGCGCCGCGGCGCGCAAGCTTGGCGCGACGCAACCGACCCTTGGCCGGCAGATCCGTGAGCTCGAGACGCTCTCAGGCGACGTTCTGTTTCTGCGCAAAGGCGCGCGGCTCGAACCGACGGAGCAAGCGACCGCGCTGTATCCCCGCGCTGTGGAGGTCGAGCGCGCGGTGCAGTCGCTCGGGCGCGCGTTCTTGGCGGAGAACGAGGCGGCGCGGGCGATCCGCATCACCATGCCGACCGTTTTGGCGCAGGAGTTGGCCCCGCACCTTATTCGGACGCTCTGGGGCGCGGTTGGGCCCTCGATCATTCTCGAGGTCGCCGCCTCCGATGACATCCAGGACCTGAGCCGGCGCGAAGCCGATTTGGCGCTTCGGCTCACGGATCCGTCGCAAGGGGATTTGGTCGCTCGGCGCCTCGGCGAGGTCTCCGTCGGTCTCTACGCCTCGCGGCGGTATCTTCAAGAGACGCCGCCGCCGCGGGATCTGGACGATCTTCGCGGGCATGTTCTGATCATGCCAACCAGCTCAGGTCTTGCGGGCTTTGACGCGTTCGCAGAGCTGCTTGCGAGCGCCAAATGCGTGCGCACAGACGACCTCCGGCTGCGCTTGTCGATGCTGCGCGCCGGGCTCGGCGTCTCCAGTTGCCATGATTGGATCGCCCGGCGCGATCCGGATTTGGCGCGCGTGCTGCCGGATGTGACCGTCGGCGTGATGCCGCTTTGGCTGGTCGCCACCGAGGACATTCGGCGGAGCGCGCCGCTGCGACGCGTGACCGAGGTGATCGCGCCTTTCGTGAAGGCGATTATAGGCGGTGAAGCGAAGTCTCGAGGCTCTTAACGCTTTGTTTACCTCTGTAAACGAAACTCGACCTCAAGCCGCGGAAACGCGGCGCAGGTACAGGCCATCGAGCAGAGCAAGAAACCTATCAACAGGGCCTGATATAAACCTCGGCCGCGTCTTTGGCGCGGCTTTTTTATTTTTAAAGCTCCGCATTATTTACCGTCAGATCACCTTCGTCGCTCATGGTGCTCCGAGCGATTGTTTAATTTGAGTCTAGTCTGATGGCTGAGACACTGCGACCGTCGCCGCAGGAATGGCGGTGGACTTTCGAGCGGGAGATCGCCTGCGGCGGCTGCGGCGCGCGGTATCAGGTGATGTGGGCGCGGATTAAGCGGAAGCGCTATTCCTACGCCAATTGCGAGCTGTGCGGCGCGCTCATGGATGAGTGGGTCGATACGGTCGAAAAAACCCATCTTCGCATCAGCGACGCTTCGGCCATTGAGATCGAGACCCAGGGAAACCCCGTCGCCGCGCCGCTGATCGCAAGCGCGGGGTAGGGGCCTGCTCCGGCCCCGGATTTAGCCGAGGCCGAACCGCATGGCCGCCTGCCGGAGCGGTGGGCTGCGCCGGAGGATCTCCAAGCCCGCTTGCCGCAGATCCCGAACTGGGCGCAGCGCGCCGATCGCCGCGCCGTTCAACGCCGCCGTGGCCGCCAAGCGCCGGGCCACATCGCCGTAGCGCCGCCTGGTGAGCTGCGCCAGCACGGCCTCGGACCCCAAATCGCGCGTCGCCCGTTTGGCTTCCCCGAGCAGCGAGGCCAGCGTCTCCCCATCGGCGAGGCTCATATTCAAGCCCTGGGCGCCGATGGGCGGCGTCACATGGGCCGCCTCCGCGATCAGCGCGGCCCGGCGGCCATGGAAGCGCGTCGCCAGTTGCGTGATCACTGGCCAGGCCATGCGCCGCGAGCACACGGTCAGCCGCCCCAGCACGCCGAGCGACCGGTCATTGACGGCCTCCTCAAAGGCCGCGTCGTCCAGCGCCATCAATCGCGTCGCGGCTTTGCGCCCCTCCATCCAGACCACGCTGGAGCGCGACGTCCCATCGGCCGCGTCGAGGAAGGGGACAAGCGTGAACGGTCCGCCCTCCCGCAGGATCTCGGTCGAGATGTTCTGATGGGGCTGATCATGGCTGACGGTGAACACCATCGCGTCCTGGCCGTAATCGAAACGCGGCGCTTGGAGGCCCGCGGCCGCACGCACTTGGCTCTCTCGCCCGTCCGCGCCGACGGCCACGGCCGCGCGGATCCGCTCTCCGGTGGAGAGCTCGGCGAGCACGGCGTCCTCCCGCAAGGTCAACTGCCGCGCCTGGCTCGGCGCGAACAAGGTGACCGCCGGCTCCTCCCCCACGGCGGAGAGGAGCGCCGCTTTCAATTCGGCGTTGGCGACATTGGCCCCAAAAGCGGATTTCTCGACCTCCCGGGCCGCGAAATCCGTTCGGGTGCGGGCGCGGTTTGCCGCGCCGCCGGCGTCCACCAAGCGCATGGTGTTGAGCGGTGTGGCGGTGGGGGCGATCCGCTCCCACACGCCGGCGCGGCGCAGCGCTTCAATGGCGGGTTGCAGCAGCGCGGCGGTGCGCAAATCCTTCCTGGGCCGGCTCTCCGCGCCATCGGCGGCCAGAGCGCTGTCCCGGTCCACCAACGCGACGGTGAGGCCTTGCTTGGCCAGGAACAGCGCCGCCGCCAGCCCGGCCGGCCCGCCGCCGAGCATCAATACGTCCCGCTCGATCCCTTCACCGCGTTTCATGCCGCCCTCCTCCTCCATCGCTCTCAGCTGATCGACCGCGCCACTTGGGTGACGAAATCCGTCAGATCCTCCGTCACAAAGTCGACTTTAGGGTCTTCGGCTCCGTCCGGCTCCCGGGTCAGAGCCGCGTCCGCCCCCGCCGGCGCGCGCACCAGGATCGTCACCATGCCCATCTCTTTGGGCGCGTGCAAATTGCGCGGGCTGTCCTCAAACATCGCCGACCGTCCGGGGTCGATCCCAGCCTGCTCCGCGATCTGTTCAAAGGCGGCCCGCTCCGGCTTCGGCGTGAAATCGCTATCTTCTATGGCGTAGACGCCGTCGAAGCGCCCCTCGAGGCCAAGCTGCGCCAACACGCGCGCGGCGTGGTCCCTTGATCCGTTGGTATGCACCAATTTGCGCCCCGGAAGCCCCGAGATGGCCGCGGCGAGCGCCGGAGACGGGGGGATCGCGCTGAGATCGATGTCATGGACGAAATCGAGAAAAAGCTCTGGGGCCAGGCCTTGCTCCCGCATCAATCCGTTCAGCGTCGTGCCGTGATCGCGCCAGTAGCGGGCGCGCAACGCGTCGGCCGCGTCCGCGTCAAGGTTCAACGTTTCACGGATGAATTGCGCCATGCGGGCGTGGATCTGAGGAAATACGCCGCAATCCGCCGCGTAGAGCGTGTTGTCGAGGTCGAACACCCAGGCGTCCACGGCGGCGAACGCCGCGAGGGGTTTCTCCGCTGTCCAGGCGATCATGCCTCGCTGTCCTCCACAGCCTCCGTCTCCGGTTCAAAACGCAACACCAGCCCATTGATGCAGTAGCGGAGGCCGCCGCGGGCGCTTGGTCCGTCCGGGAACACATGACCGAGATGGGCGTCACAGCGGCTGCAGGTCACCTCCGTCCGCCGCATCCCAAAGCTGCGGTCGTCGTGTTCATCGACGACGTCATCAACCAATGGCTCCGTGAAAGACGGCCATCCGCAGCCGCTTTCATACTTGGCCTCGCTCTCAAACAGCGCCTGCCCACAAGCGACGCAATGGAACCGGCCAGGGCTCTTTGGAAACCCGGGATGACTAAAGGCGCGTTCGGTGCCTTTTTCGCGAGCGATGTGATATTGTTCTGGCGTCAATTCCCGTCGCCACTGTTCCTCACTTTTGATGATTTTGTCGCTCATCTCTATTCTCTCTTTGCTCACACCAAGCAGTTCCTTAATAACTTAAATAGGCGGGGGCGCGCTCCTTCGCCAGGCGGATCGCAGGTGGAGAAGGGCTATGCGGTTTGGACTGACCCGGGGGCGATACGACGTCCGCTTGGCGGAAACGGCCGAGGATGTGCGCGCCGCGCAACGGCTGCGCCACCGCGTGTTCCGCGCCGACCGAGGGGCGGAGCAGGCGCCAAACGGCGCGGCCAAAAGCGACCCTATCGACGGCGCTGCGGTCGACATGGGCTCGATTGACGCGGAGCCCATCGACGCGGACCCCATCGACGCGGACGCGTTCGACGCCGCCTGCGACCACGTGTTGATCGAAGATCGCCGCAGCGGACAGCTTGTGTGTTGTTTCCGGCTGCTGCCGCTGGAGAGCGGGAGAGACATCGAGCGCACCTATTCCGCGCAATATTACGAACTCTCGAGCTTGACCGACTACCCGGGCAAAATCGTCGAAATGGGCCGGTTCTGCATCGATCCGGAACATCGCAACGCGGATGTGCTCCGCGTGGCGTGGGTCGCCATGACCCACTATGTCGACGAGCGCGGTTTTGAACTGCTGTGCGGCTGCTCGAGCTTCGAGGGCAATGATAGCGACGTCTATGCGGACGCCTTCGCCCTTCTGCGTGAGCGCCACCTGGCTCCAACGCGCTGGCTCCCCCGGGTGAAGGCGCCGAAAGTGTTCCGTTTCGCGAAACAGCTGCGGCTCAAGCGGTCCGATCCCGTCAAGGCGATGCGGCTGATGCCTCCGCTGTTGCGCGGGTATCTGTCGCTGGGCGGTTGGGTGAGCGATCACGCCGTGATCGACCAGGATCTCAACACGCTGCATGTCTTCACCGGCTTGGAGGTGAAACGCGTACCCGAGCGGAAAGTCAAATTTCTGCGGCATTCGTGAAATGACGGACGCGCGGCCCCTGACGCTCGATCCCTTCGGTTCCGTCGACCCGGAAACCCAAGCGTTCGTCGCGCGGTTGGAAGAGGTGCTCGCGGCGGCGCCTCCGCCAGGCTCCGTTCCCGTCGAGGCCGTGCGCCAACTGCGCGCCGAAGGCAAAGGCGTTCTGCCCGTGCATGGCCCGCTGCCGGAAGGCGCTTGGGTCGAGATCGACCCGGATGCGCTGGGCGTCCCCGGCGCGTCGGCTGGTCCTCGCCGCGTGAGGGTGATCGAGGCGGAGCACGGGCGAGCGCCCCGCGCGCTCATCATCCATCTGCATGGCGGCGGTTGGACCTTCGGGGCGGCGGAGCAAGCGGATGGGCGCTGCTTGAGCCTCGCCCGGGCGACCGGGGCCATGACCGTTTCGATCTCGTATCGCCTCGCGCCAGAGCATGTTTGGCCCGCCTGCGCCGACGACGCGCTGGCCGGGGCGCTCTGGTCGATCGAGGAAGCGTCCCGTCGCGGCGACGGCGCGCCGCTCCCGGTGTTCATCACCGGGGACAGCGCCGGCGCGCATCTGGCGGCTGTGACGCTGCTGCGATTGCGGGATCTCGGGCGGCTGAACGCCATCACCGGAGCGGTGTTCATCTATGGCTGTTTCGATCTCCGGATGACGCCGAGCATGCGGAATTGGGGCGAGCGCAACCTCGTGCTGTCGACGCCCATTGTCGACTGGTTCTTGGGCAACCTGCTTGGAGAGCGCAAAGACGACTTGGCCGCCGCGCCGGAGGTTTCGCCTCTGTTGGCCGATTTGAGCGGGATGCCGCCCGCGCTTTTTCAGGTGGGTGGGCTCGATCCCTTATTGGATGACAGCGTGTTCATGGCGGAGCGCTGGCGTGCGGCCGGCGCTCAGACCGCGTTGAAGATCTGGCCCGGCGCGCCACACGCCTTCGACTATTTCGACAGGGACGTGGATAAATTGCCGATAGCGCCGCAATCCAATCGGGTCTCCACGGATTTCATTCAAACTTTAATTTGAAAACGCTGCCCTGAGCGGTCGCAAAGCGGCTTTCCGTAGCGTCATTTACCGCCGCTTTGCCGCGACCGTGGATCCTGCGGGTTCGTGCAAGAGGACGGCCCGCGCCCATGGATGAAGCAGATTTTCTCGCCGAGACGGCGCTCTTCGTGCCGGGCTTTCTCTACGTGCTTGAAGAGCGTTCCGAGGGCCGTCGCATGCCCTATGCGTCACCGGGGCTCTATGACGCCTTCGGGGTGAGCGCCAAGAGCGTGCGCGAAGACGCCGACGCGGCCTTTCTCCACATCGTGCCTGAGGATATTGCGCCGCTGGTCGAGAGCGCCACGCAGTCGCAACGCACCATGACGCCGTGGATGTTCGCGTTCCGCGTGGACCATCCAGAGAGAGGCCTGCGCTGGCTCATGGGGCGCTCGACGCCTCGGCAACTGCCCTGTGGGGGCGTGCGCTGGTTCGGCATGTTCCAAGACATCACGGAGGAGCGCCAAGCCCAGGAGGCGTTGACCGCCGCGAAAGCTGAACTCGTGCGCCAATCCGACCTGCTTGAGCGCTTTTTCACGCTTTCCAATGATGCGCTTGGCACCATCGATAAAGAGGGCCGCATCACGCCGATGAGCGACGGGTGGACAGCCATGCTCGGCTGGGAGGCGTCAGATCTCCTGGAGAATGTGGGTGCGAAGATCTTCCACGAGGAAGACCAAGCGACCATGCGGCGCATCTTTCGCCGCGTGCTGCGCGGCGAGCCCGTGATGAATTACGTGAGCCGCATTCGCACCAAGGAGGGCGAGTCCCGCTGGGTGGAATGGCGCGCGCAGCCCTATGACGGCTCCTCGGTCTATTTCGCCGTGCGCGATGTGAGCCGCCGCGAAGAGCTGCAACGCAGCCTCCAGAGCGCAAAAGACTGCGCCGAGCAGCGCGCCGCTGATCTCCAAGCGGCGACGGCGCGCATCGAACACAACGCGCTCCATGACGCGCTGACCGGTCTGCCCAACCGCCGCTATCTCGAGCGCGCCTTGGAGGAGCGCCGCGGCGGCGCGTTGGCGGCGCTACATCTCGACCTCGACCGCTTTAAGGAGGTCAATGACAATTACGGTCACGCGGCCGGAGACGCCGTGTTGAGCGTCGTCGCCGAGCGGATCAAGGGCGAACTCGGGTCCGACGATTTCGCCGCGCGCATCGGCGGCGACGAGTTCGTCGTGCTGCCGGGCGCGACCCGCACCCAAAGCGATCTGGAGGATGTTTCGCGCCGCCTGATCGCCTCGGTCAGCCAGCCGATCTGCCATGACGGACGGAGCTTCAAGGTCGGCCTGAGCATCGGAGCGGCGATCCGGGAGAGCGGTGCGAAGGATTGCGCGTTGCTGTTGAACGCCGATGTGGCGCTGTATCGGGCGAAAGGGGCCGGCGGCGGACGCGTTGGGTTCTTCTCGCCCGCCATGGAGTTGCAGATGCGCCGCCGGGCTCGCGTCGCGCGTCAACTTGCCGAGGCGTTGGAGAACGACCAGATTCTCCCATTTTATCAGCCGCAGATTTGCGCCAAGAGCGGCGCCGTGACCGGCGTCGAAGCGCTGGCCCGGTGGAACCATCCCATCGACGGATTGCTGACGCCCGATCAATTTCTAGGCGTCGCCGAAGAAATTGGGCTGGCCGCGGATGTCGACGCGGCGGTGCTGCGCCGCGCGCACCGGGAGATGGGCGCCGTCCGCGCTGAGCTCGGGGCCGAGATCCGGCTCTCGGTGAATGTCTCGGCGCGCCGTTTGGCCGATCCAACCCTGGCGTCCCAAGTCGCCGCGCTTCGACCGGAACCGGGCGCGCTCGGCTTTGAAGTGGTCGAGTCCGTGCTGATCGAAGACGCTGATCCGGTCATTCTGCGCAATGTCGCCGATCTCCGCTCGGCGGGCGTGGAGCTTGAGGTGGACGACTTTGGCAGCGGCCACGCCTCGATCATCGCGCTGCTGAAACTGCGCCCGGGACGGCTCAAGATCGACCGCCGTCTGGTGCAGCCGCTGTTGGAGAGTGCGGAGGAGCGGCTGCTGGTTCGCTCGATCATCGAAATCGGCAAAGCGCTGGATATGGACGTGGTGGCGGAGGGCGTGGAGACCGCGGCCCATGGCGCTCTCTTATCCAGGCTCGGCTGCGACGTGCTCCAGGGCTTTCATTATTCGCGGCCGGTCCCCATCGACGCTCTGTCGACGCTGATCCGGGAGCGCCCCTGGCGCGCCTCGTCTACCGCGACAGCGGGCGCCGCGGTCGCCTCCGGGATCTGAGGCTCCGCAAGGGTTAGCCGCGAGGGCGCACGACCTCGCCATCTTCTTTCGTGAACGCCTCCGGCGGGGCGGCGAGCAAGTCGAGCACCCGCTCCGATGGTCTGCACAGCCGCACCCCGTTCGGCGTGCAGACAATGGGCCGGTTCACCAGGATCGGATGCGCGACCATGGCCTCCAGGAGGGCGGCGTCCGAGATGTCGGGGGTGAGCAGGCCCAGCGCATCCGCCGGCGATTTCGAGACGCGCAGCGCGTCGCGCGGCGTCAGATCCGCGGCTGCGAACAGGCCCTGCAGTTGCGGAACGGTCCACCCGGTCTGGAGATATTCGATCACAACCGGCGCTTCGCCCGCCGCCTCAATCATCGCCAGCGTGTTCCGGGACGTGCCGCAATCCGGGTTGTGATAGATTGCGATCGCCATCGCTTGGTTCTCCGATCAACCGTTAGTCGCCAAGGGCCGCCCCTTCGCGCCGCGGGTCCACGCCGCCGGACAAGGCGCCGTCGGGCCCGATGGCGATGATGTGGAGACCTGACGTCAAGCTCGCCCGGTTGACCATATGGCCGCGGGCGCGGAGACGTGTCGCCAGAGCGTCCGCATCGCTCCGCGCTTCGACGACCGCGGGCGTGCGGTTCCGATGCGACAGTTGCGGCCGCGACGCCGCCTCCGCCGGGTCGAGCCCGTCAACCACCACGCCATGGGCCGCCCAGGCCACATACTCGATGATGCGCGACCCTCCGGGCGAGCCGAGCGCCAGCACAGGGCGGTCTCCATCGAAGATAATGGTGGGCGCCATGGAGGATCGCGGCCGCTTGCCCGGCGCCGCCGCATTCGCCACGGGCGCGCCGTCTTTGACGGGCGTGAAAGAGAAATCGGTGAGCTGGTTGTTCAGAAAGAAGCCCGCCGCCATGCGGCCTGAGCCGAAGGCGATCTCGATGGAGCTGGTGAGGGCCACCACATTCCCCGCCCCGTCAACGACGGAGATATGCGTGGTCCCCGGGGCGTCCGCGCCCGTGCTTGAGGCCGCCGGCGCCGCGTCGAGACCCGGTGGCGCGCCCGGCTCTGCGACGTCAGGGGAGGCCTCGCGCACATCCATCAGCAGGGCGCGCTCGGCGATGTAGTCGGGCGCGAGCAAGCCCTCGATGGGCTGCGGAATGAAGTCTGGATCGGCGAGGTAGCGATTGCGGTCCGCATAGGCGAGGCGCGACGCTTCGAGGAATAGATGCGCGGAGGAGCCCGACGCTTCCTCTGCTCCGTATGAGGGGTCGGCCGCCTCCATGAGGGCCAAGATCTGCGCGACGCCCACGCCGCCGGAAGAGGGCGGCGGCATCCCGCAAACCGAGAGCGCGCCGCCACGCAACGGGGCGCAGACCGGCGCGCGCCGCACCGCCGTGTAGCCCGCGAGATCGGCGACCGAGAGCGCGCCGGGCCGCGGCTCCGATTGCGCGGCCGACACCACCGCCTCGGCGACCCGACCCGTGTAAAAGGCGTCGGCCCCTCCCGCTGCGATGGCCCGCAAACTCTCCGCCAGCTGCGGTTGCTTCAGGATCGCGCCGACCGGCAGCGCCTCGCCGTCCGCGTCAAAAAACAGCGCTTTGGCGGCCGGGTTGGCGGTCAGCCGCCTGGTCTGGAAGGCGAGCGAGGCGTTGAGGCGCGGGCTGACGGGAAAGCCGTCTTCAGCCAGCCGGATGGCGGGCGCGAACAGCTGGGCCCAAGGCAGCACGCCGCCGTCTTCATGGAGCATCGCCAACATGCGGACCAGGCCCGGCGCGCCGATGGCGCGGCCGCTGGTGGCGGCCGGGATGAAGGGGAGCGGCGCGCCGTCATCGCCAAGAAACAGCGCCGGCGACGCGGCGGCGGGCGCGGTTTCCCGCCCATCCACCGCATCCAGGCGCTTGGCGGCGGCGTCCCAGCTGAGCGCGAAGCCGCCGCCGCCGATGCCGCTCGATTGAGGCTCGACCACATTAAGCGCCAGTTGCGCGGCGATGGCGGCGTCGATGGCCGTCCCCCCGGAGCGCAGCGTCTCCCGCCCGGCCTCCGCCGCCAAAGGATGGGCCGCGGCGACCATCCAGCGCTGCGCCGTCGCCAGCGGTTTGGGCGCGAAGCCCGACGGCGGCTCTGGCGCGGCGCGGCTTTGCGCGACGGCCGGCGAGGTCGCCGCCAGAAGCGCCGCCGTCGCCACGCCCAAGCCGAGGGCCACAGTGGAGATCCACGCGGCCGCTCCGCCGCGGATCAGATCGCGCATGACGCTCAGCCGCCCGTGTGGCTCATATGGCGAGGCGACTGGCCCCCCGGCGCGCCGCCAACGCCGCGGCGGCTATAATCGAAATCATGGCCCTTGGGTTTGCGCCGGATCGCCGCGCGAATGCCGGCGACGAGCCCCGCATCGTCGGCCCCATCCCGCAGCAGCGCCCTGAAATCGGCGGCGTCTTCTTGCCCGAGGCACATGTAGAGCCGCCCCGTGCATGTCAGCCGCACCCGGTTGCAGCCTTCGCAGAAATTATGGGTGAGCGGCGTGATGAAGCCGACGCGCCCGCCGGTCTCCTCGCAGCGGGCGTAACGCGCCGGGCCGCCGGTGCGCTCCGGCGTGTCCGTCAACGTCCAATTGCGCTCCAGCGCGGCGCGGAGATCTGAGAGGGGCCAATACTGTCCGAAGCGTCCGCCGGGGCCGCCCTCCACCTCGCCCATGGGCATCACTTCAATGAAGGTGAGATCGAAGCCCCGCTCGCCGCACCAGCGCAGCAGCGTGTCGACTTCCGCCTCGTTCACGCCCTTCAGCGCGACGCAATTGATCTTCACCGACAGGCCCGCATCCTGCGCGGCGTCGATCCCGTCGAGCACCTGCGCCAAGCGGCCCGTGCGGGTGAGTTGATGGAATTTGCGCTCATCAAGCGTGTCGAGCGAGACATTCACCCGGCGCACCCCGATCGACGCCAGCTGAGGCGCGAAGCGGCGCAATTGCGTGCCGTTGGTGGTGAGCGTCAGCTCTTTGAGCGCGCCGCTGTCGAGATGGCGGCCCATCCGCTCGAACAACCGCATCACGTCGCGCCGCACCAGGGGCTCGCCGCCGGTCACCCGCAACTTTGTGACGCCCAGGGCGATGAACGCGCTGCACAGGCGGTCGAGCTCCTCCAGCGTCAGCAGCTCCGCTTTCGGCAGAAACTGCATGTGCTCGGACATGCAATACGCGCAGCGGAGATCGCATCGGTCGGTGACCGAGACGCGCAGATAGGTGATGGCGCGGGCGAACGGATCGATCAGCGGCTCAAGCGGCGGCGCGTCGGCCGGCGTTGGATCGCGGGGCTCGGGATCAAAAGGCATCGTCGCTCCTGTCGGCTCGGCCGCGCGACGTTAGGCGCCGTCGACCGCGCTGGCAATTCGCTTCCTGAGAAACTGGCGCTCCGGGGCGAAAGCTGAGAAATCTCAGCCGGCGGCCCTTGCGCCGCTCCCCAAGGCGACAGTTGAGAGAACGGGCGAACATAATGGGACGGGTCTACATCCTGAACGGGCCAAATCTGAACATGCTCGGCGTCCGGGAGCCGGAGATCTATGGGCGGGAGACCTTGGCGGATCTGGAAGCGCGCTGTCGGGAGCGCGCGACGGCGCTCTCCCTTGAGGTCGAGTTTCGCCAGAGCAATCACGAGGGCGCACTGGTCGACTGGATTCAAGAGGCGGAGGCCGCGCGGCGGGACGGCGCGGAGATCGCGGTCATCCTGAACGCCGGCGGCTACACGCATACCTCGATCGCGCTGCTCGACGCGTTGCGGGCCTTTGGCGGGCCGGTGATCGAGCTTCATCTCTCCAACCCCCATCGCCGGGAGGGGTTCCGCAAACGCTCTTTCGTGGCCGAGGCGGCGGATGGCGTGATCGCGGGCTTCGGCGGCCTCGGCTATCCCCTGGCCGTGGATGCGGCGGCGCGCCTGTTGGCCAAGCGCAATACAGACCATCGGCAAGGCGCGTGACGTGTCGCGCGCGCCTGACCTGCCCCTGGCGCTGACCCTCGGCGATCCGCTGGGGATCGGCCCGGAGATCTGCCTGAAAGCGCTGAGAGACGCGCCGCGGCCGCGGCCGCTGGCGCTGGTGGGCCCCGCCGACGCCGTCGCCGCGGCGCGCCGCCTTGTCCCGGACGCCCCGAACGCGCCGGTGATCTCACCGCCAGAGCGCTCTTCGGGTTGGGACCGCGGCGACGTCGCGTCGCCCATGCGCGCCGGGGCCGTTTCGTTCGACGCCCTGTCCCTCGCAGTCGATATGGCGATGAAGGGCGAGGTGGCTGGGATCGTCACCGCGCCCATCGAGAAAGCGCATTGGGCGCTGGCGGGCGTCAACTTCCCCGGCCACACGGAGGCGCTGGCCGCGCGATCGGGTCGACCGGTCTCCATGATGCTGGTGGACGACGCGCTCCGCGTCGTCTTGGTGAGCGTGCATGTCTCGCTGCGGGACGCCGCAGCGGGATTGTCCGTGGAAGCGGAGCTGGCGGCGATCCGTCGAGCCGATGCGGGGGCCCGCGCGCTGGGCGTCCCGGCCCCAAGGGTCGCGGTGGCGGGCCTTAACCCCCATGCCGGCGAGGGGGGCCTGTTTGGCCGGGAAGAGATCGACGTGATCGCCCCGGCCATCGCCGCCGCGCAATCAGAAGGGATCGATGTGAGCGGCCCTTGGCCCGGCGACACGGTATTTATGAACGCGCGGCGCGGTCGCTTTGACGTGGTGGTCGCCCAATATCACGATCAAGGGCTGATCCCCATCAAGCTGCTGGGCTTAGAGCGGGGCGTGAACCTGACCCTAGGCCCGCCGTTCATCCGTACGAGCCCGGACCATGGCACGGCGCGGGACATCGCGGGCAAGGGCGTGGCCGATCCCTCAAGCCTGATTGAGGCGATCCGGCTCGCGGATCAGCTATGGGAGAATGACGCCCCGTCGATCTGGAGCGCGGTGGGCTGACGTCGCCGCTCAGCGACCCTTATCGGCGTCGGCCCGGGTCCGCTCAGTGCGGGTGCGCAGGTTCATGACAAACGGCCCAGAATGGGCCGGGCGTTCCGCGCTGGGACGCGATCCCAAACGGGTCCACACGCCGGTGATCTGGCTCGCCGCGCTGTCCACGGCGCCCTCAAAGCGCACCGTGAAGCCCGCGCCGACCGCATCCTCGTAACGCTTGTGAAACTCGATCTCCGCGCCGTCGCGCCAGCCCTCGATGCTCGAGAACAGCTCTGAGGCCGGATCGGGAGAAAACGTATTGGGCTCAATGCTTTCCCCGCCGATCAGCCCCGCCTCTTCATAAAGGAAGATGTGAAACGGCGTCGCCTCATAGGACAGATCGTCCGTGTCGAAGACACCTGTCCAAAAGCCGGTCAGCAAAGCGGCGACGTCTTGATCTTGGGTGCGGTCGGTCATGGGTCGTCTCCGGGCTCCCGAGGGGCGTTGAGCGGAGAGCGCTGCAAGAGCCGTGCGCGCCCTTCTTCTCGCCAAACCCTCCCTCCGCTCGCCCGCAAGGCGCGTCGAGGAAGGGTTTCCTCGCGCGGACATGGGCATCGCGCCTTGTTTGTCACAGTGCGGCCAACATGACCCGCCCGTCGCCGCGGCTTTGGCCCGCGCGGCGGCGAACTTGCAGCCGTTGACGTGGCGTCAAGCGAAAGCGGCTCGATCGCTTCTCTCGCGCCTCACGTTTGGCAGGGTCTTTGCTTTCTCCCACCGAGCGAGACAGCTCCAGTTGGAGGATCAAATGAAAGTCGGAATTTTGGCTGGCGGCTTCGGCACCCGGCTCGCCGAAGAGACCACAGTTCGGCCAAAGCCAATGGTCGAAATCGGCGGCATGCCGATCATTTGGCATATTATGAAGATCTACGCCTCTTATGGCATCCGAGACTTTTCCGTCGCGCTCGGATACAAGGGCGAATACATTAAGCGCTGGTTCCAGGATTACGCAGGCAACCGCGGCAGCATGTCGGTCGACCTCGCCACCGGTGAGGTGCAGCGGCATCAAGACAGCATCGTCCCCAATTGGAACGTGAACCTGGTTGAGACCGGTTCGGACAGCATGACCGGCGGCCGGATTAAGCGCCTGCAGCCCTGGATCGGCGACAGCACCTGCATGGTCACCTATGGCGACGGCCTCGCCCAAGTGGACATCGATGAGCTGCTGGCCTTCCACCGTCGCCACGGGAAGCTCGCCACGATGACGGCGGTGCGCCCGCCGGCGCGGTTTGGCTTCATCGAAACCGACGGCGACATGATCGTCAACTTCGCTGAGAAAGAACAGAGCAGCGAAGGCTGGATCAATGGCGGCTTCTTCGTACTCGAGCCCGAAGCATTCGACTACATCGACGGCGACGCGACGGTATTCGAACAAGACCCCCTGAAAAACCTCGCGCGTGACGGTCAGCTGATGGCCTACCGCGAGCCCGGTTTCTGGCAGTGCATGGATACGCTGCCTGAAAAACAGAAGCTTGAAAAACTTTGGGACGGCGGTCAGGCGCCCTGGAAAGTGTGGGAGTAAGAGAAATGAAAGTTCTTGTTACCGGTCACCGCGGATATATTGGCTCTGTACTCGTGCCAATGTTGCTTGAGCGTGGCCACGGAGTGGTTGGTTATGACATCGACCTGTTCGAAGGCTGTGATTTCACGGATGGGTTGGTCGATGTGCCGTCGATCCGGAAGGATATGCGAGATGTCAGCATCGATGATCTGACCACTGACGACATGGCGGGCTTTGACGCCGTGATCCACCTGGCCGCCCTTTCGAACGACCCGATGGGCGACTACCGGGCCAATCTGACCGAGGAGATCAACCTCGACGCGTCGGTGAAGTTGGCGCAATTGGCCAAGAAGGCGGGCGTTCGTCGCTATCTGTTTGCATCGTCCTGCTCAAATTACGGGGCGTCGACCGAGCCGTTCCTCAAGGAAGGCAGCGCGTTCAACCCTGTCACCGCCTATGGCCGGTCCAAGGTCGCGGTGGAGCACGCGGTGAGCAAATTGGCCGATGGCGAGTTCAGCCCAACCTATCTGCGCGGCTCGACGGTCTACGGCCTGTCCCCGCGGCTGCGTCTCGACCTGGTTGTGAACAACCTGACGGCGTGGGCGATGACCACGGGTCAGGTCTCCATGAAGTCCGATGGCACGCCGTGGCGGCCGATCGTCCATGTGGAGGACATCAGCCTCGCCTACATCGCCTGTCTCGAAGCGGAACGCACCCTGGTCCATAATGAGGCGTTCAACATCGGCTCGACCAACGAGAACTACCAGATCCGTGAGATCGCCGAGACGGTGCGGGACATCGTGCCGGGCTCCGAGGTGAGCTTCATGGAGGGCGCGAGCCCCGATGCGCGCGACTACCGGGTCGACTGCAACCACATCGCCCGCAAACTCCACGGCTTTAAGCCGCAATGGACCATGCGGCGCGGCGTGGAGCAGCTCTATGACGCCTACCAGTCTCTCAACCTCACCACTGAGGATCTGGATGGGGATCGCCTAAACCGCATCCGGCGCATGAAGAAGCTGATCGAGGCCGGTGAACTGACCGTCGATCTGCGTCGGACGGACGGCATTAAGTCCGCCAACACCAACGCCGCGTAAAACGGTTCGGCGCGGTCTAGAGCCGCAACTGAAAAGGCCGCCGCGCATTGCGGCGGCCCGTCGTAAACTGACACTCCGGGAGTGCGACCATGACCTTCGACGGCCTCGAAGACGTCCCAAGCAAGAAGAAAGAATTCTCCAAGACCGAGACCCATTGCCGGTCTTGCGGCGTGGGCGAGCTGCGCACCTTCCTGGATTTGGGGGAGACGCCGCTCGCCAATCGGTTGCTGAACCCGGAAGAGCGGGACCTCGCGGAGCTTGCGTTTCCGCTCAAGGTGGCGGTTTGCGAGAATTGCGGCTGCGTGCAGATCACGGAGACCGTCGCCCCGGAAGTGCTGTTCGCGGACCAGTACCCCTACTACTCCAGCGCCATCCCCGCCCTGCTCAAGCACAGCCGGGAAAACGCTCTCGGCTTAGTCGAAGAGCGCAAGCTTGGGCCGGACAGCCTGGTGATCGAGCTGGCCTCCAATGACGGCTATTTGCTGAAGAACTACGTCGAGAAAGGCGTGCCGGTGCTGGGTATCGACCCCGCGGAAAACCAGGTGGCCGCCGCCAATGAGATCGGCGTCCGCAGCATGTGCGCGTTCTTCTCCGAGGCGCTGGGCGAGACGCTGGCGGCCGACGGCGTCCAGGCCGATGTGATCCACGCGAACAATGTGCTCGCCCATGTGGCCGACACCAACAGCTTCGTGGGCGGCGTTGCGGCGATCCTTAAGGAAGACGGCGTGGCCGTCATCGAGTGCCCCTATCTGCTGCCGATGATCGAGAAGACCGAGTTCGATACGGTCTATCACGAGCATTACTTCTACTGGTCGGTCACCGCGCTCGATCATCTGTTCCGTCGCCACGGTCTGTATCTCAACCGGATCAAGCATCTGACGATCCATGGCGGCTCGCTGCGCCTGTTCGTCGAGAAGATGGAGAACCAAGGCGAGAGCGTCGCCGACGCGCTGGCGAAAGAGCGCGCGCTTGGCGCCGACAAGCTGCCCTTCTTCAAGGATTTCGGCGAAAAGGTCGCGCAGCTGAAGACCGATCTCGTCGCGATGATCAAGGGCTTGCGGGCCGAGGGAAAGACCGTGGCCGCCTACGCCGCCGCGGCCAAGGGCGCGACGCTGGTGAACTACGCCGGCATTGACCACACGCTCATCGATTTCACCGTCGACCGCGCCGCAGCCAAGCAGAACATGCTGATGCCGGGCTCAAAGATCCCGATCCATGCGCCGGAGGCGATCCTGGAGCGCAAGCCCGACTACGTGCTGATGCTGGCCTGGAACTTCGCGGACGAGATCCTGCAGCAGCAGTCCGAGTACCGCGCGCAAGGCGGCAAGTTCATCATTCCTGTGCCGACGCCGCACATCGTCTGAGGAGCGACGGGATGAAGGACGCAATGGACCCCGGTGGGACGGAAGCGGCGGCGGCGGGCGTTGAGGGCGCCCGCTGCCCAGGCTGCGGTGGCGACACCCTGCGAGAATTCTACGCGCTCGGGGCCAAGCCGACCAACAGCTGCATCTTGCTCGAGACCCAAGCCGAGGCGGACGCCTACGCTGTCGGTCAACTGACCCTCGCCTTTTGCGACGATTGCGGCTTCATCTTCAATCCGTATTTCGAGGCGGAAAAGACGGAGTATTCAGGACGCTATGAGGAGACGCAGGGCTTCTCGCGGACGTTCTCTAACTTCCACCGCAAGATGGCCGAGGATCTGATCGAGCGCCATGATCTCCGCGGCAAGGACGTGCTGGAGATCGGCTGCGGCAAGGGGGAGTTCCTGGTGCTCTTGGCCGAGCTTGGCGACAATCGTGGCGTGGGCGTGGATCCCGTGGTGCATCTCGACCGTATCGACAGCGCCGCGGCGGATCGGCTCACCTTCCACAAAGAATTCTACGACGCCGAGAAGCATGGTGGACGCAAGGTCGATCTTGTCGCCTGCAAGATGACGCTGGAGCACATCGCCGATGTGCACGGCTTCCTCACGGAGATCCGCAAGGGCCTCGGCGATCAGCGAGACACGGTGGTGTTCATGCAGGTGCCGGAGGCGATGCGGATCCTGCGCGAGGTCGCCTTTGAGGACATCTTCTACGAGCATTGCTCCTATTTCACGCCGGGTTCCCTCGCCCGCGCCTTCCGCGCCGCGGGCTTCGACGTGCATGCGCTCGAGCGGACTTATGGGGACCAGTATTTGACCATCGAGGCGCGCGTGGCCGCGCTGGATCCGGCCGACCGGCCGGCGCCCTTGCCGCTTGAAGACGACCTCGACGAGTTGCGCGAGCGCGTGGCCGCGTTCCCGGCGCGGGTCGCCGCCAAGATCGAGGAATGGCGCGGGCTTGTGGAGCGCGCCCATGCCGCCGGCGAGCGCGTGGTGATGTGGGGGTCGGGCTCCAAAGCCGTGGCGTTCCTGACGACGCTGGGCGTGGAAGACAAGGTGCACAGCGTGGTGGACATCAATCCCCACAAGCGCGGCGCCTACATGCCTCGCACGCGGCAGATGATCGTCGCTCCGGAGGACCTCAAAGAGATCCGGCCGGATCTGGTGATCATCATGAACCGGATCTACGAGGAGGAAATCGGCAAAGACCTCGCCGATCTCGGCCTCGCCCCGCGCCTGGTGAGCCTGTAGCAGCGAGCGAGAAGGCGCTCGCCCGGTCGCCGCCGGAGTGGCGCGAAAGATCGAACCTTCGCGGTCGGCGCGTCGGGACCAGCCTCGCGACACCCCCGCTTTCCGGCGCGCGGCAGTGCGAACCAACAACGCGTCTCGGCCCTTAAATCGCCGCCCGGTACGTCATCGATCCGTCTCAGAAGCTTACTGGCGCTGTGTACCGAGGGGACGCCGAGCTTTTCAGCAGCGTCACATCGGAAACCTTGGCAGCTTCTTGATGTCGATCCACTCGACCCGCGGGGACAATTCCATGGGGCTGGCGAAGAAGTCCTCGATCACCCACCAGGCCTGCTCAACGG
>JBCCTM010000016.1:0-19356 GCA_039198535.1 Pseudomonadota bacterium | reverse complement strand
CTATTGCAGGAGGTGGCGAAGCCCGGGCCCATGACGCTGTGGCGGGATCTACTCGGCGCGGTGGACGGCGCGTCGCCCCGGGCTGAGCGGTGGTTCCACGCCGATCTTCGCGCCTGGACGCCGCCGCCGCTGCGCGTGGTCCATGGGCTGGCGACGCTCAGTCAGCTGACTGCGGCGTCGGCGACCGCCACGCGCTTGCCCACGGACGGGCGGGCGCTGCTGCGGCTTGGCGGGGCGCTGGGCCTGCGCCGCCGTTATGCGGTGCTGGAGCTGGACCTGCCGTTTGAAGACGGCGCAGGAGGGGGCCTGGCCACCGGGTGGACGGTGATCAACCTGCATCTCTCCGCCTTTGACGCCGATGCGCGGTTGCGCGCGGCGCAGGTCAACGCGCTGTTCGATCGGGCGGAGGCCGCCCATGCGGCGGGCCGCGCCGTGGTCTTGGGCGGGGATTGGAACCTCGCGCTGACGGAGACGGCGTTTCCCCAAGGCGCAGCGCCCACCCGCTGCGGCGAGTGGCTGCGCCCGTTCCCGGCGGCGCTGGCGCCCGACGGGTGGAGCCTCGTCTATGACAGCGCCACCGCGACCGTGCGCGCCGCCAACCAACCTTATGTCGAGGGCGAGAACATGCGGGCGGTGATCGACGGTTTTGTGGTCTCGCCGAATGTGGCGGTGGAGCGTTGCGAAACCGTGGATCTGTTCTTCGAAGCCTCAGACCACAATCCCGTGCGCGGCCGTTTCCGCCTCTGCGCGCCCTGAAGCGCCGCGCAGCAGCCCTGATACGGCCCCGATTCTTGTCTCGATTTGGGCTTCGCCCGGCGGATTTGCCCAGGCGCGTCTCCGATCAGGTCAACAATTCAGGAAAGTGATCCATATGTCCGCCGCCGCCCGCCTCATCCGCCGCCGTCTCTCGCGCGACGCGCGCGTCGCCCTGATCGCGCTGATGGCGGCCGCCAGTCCATTGGCGGTCCAAACGGCGTTGGCCGATGTGATCGAGACCACCTCGCAAGTCGCCTCGGCCACGGTGTATCCCCGCGGAGCCGCCATCATCCGCGCCGCCTCGTTCAGCGCGCCGGCCGGTTCCCATGAGATCGTCGTCGACAACCTTCCCGTCGACCTGGACGCCGACAGCCTTCGCGTCTCGGGCGCGACCCGCGCGGGGCGGGGCGGCGCGTTCTCCATCCTCGGCGTCGCTTACAACATCCGTCGCCCGCGGGCGGAGCCCGTGTCGACCCCGGAGCGCCAGGAGCTGCTGGATCGGCTCGAGGACCTTGAATGGGAGCAGCGCGCCGGCGAGGCCGCGGTCGCCGCCGCCCAGGCGCGGGTCGACTACATCGACGCGTTTAGACGCGCCACCGTCGGCGCGCCGCCCCAGCCGCCGCGGCGCGGCCCGAGAACGCCGAGCGGCGGCCCCGAAGCCGGAGCGCAAAGCGGCGGGGCGGCGCTGTTTTCACAGATCGACAACTGGGCGATCGGCTGGGAGATCTTGGCGGCGGAATCTGGAAACGCGCGGCAAGCGGTGCTCGCCACAGAGCGACGCCTCGAAGGCGTGGTCGAGGAGATCGACCGCGTCCGCGACGCGCTCGACCAAACCGGAGCCGCGCCGCCGCCGCGCTCCGTGCTGACCCTGTCGATTGTCGCTGACGAAGCGGTCGACGAAGGTGTCTTGCAGATCGAATATCTCACGCGCCAAGCGCAGTGGGCCCCGCTCTACGACCTAAAGCTCCAGAGCGCGCCATCGGAGACGCCGGGCTTGACCGCCGCGCTGACGATCGACAGCCGCGCCAGCGTGACCCAGACCACCGGCGAGGATTGGGACGGCGTGAGGCTGTCGCTCTCCACAGCGCGCCCGACCGGCCGGGTCGCGGCGCCGGAGACGCGCGGGCGGCAGGTGCTGTTGCGGCCCATACGGAAGGCGACGGTTGGCCGCGAGCGCTTCCGCGACTTGGCGGAGAGCGCGCTTGAGACGGAGCCCGCGCCGCCGCCGCCCGCCCCTGTCATGGCGCCGCGCGCCGGCGCGGGCCTCCTCGCGCGCGCGGAGGACGCCGTCGCTGACGAAGCCGCCGCCTTGGCCAGTGTAACCGGGACGACCGTCGTCTTCGAGATCGCGGAGCCCGCCCGCATTCCCGGCGACGGCGAGCGGCGGCAAGTGCTCATCGGTACGAGCACTGAGGAGACACAACTGATCGCCCGCGCGACGCCCGCCCTGGAGACCACTGCGTATCTCCATGCGCTTCACACGCCCGGGGCCGCGCCGCTCCTGCCGGGGCGCGCCTCGCTCTACCGGGACGGCGTGTTCTACGGACAGCACCGCCTCTCCTTTACCGCGGTCGGTCAGGAAGTGGCGCTGCCCTTCGGACCGCTGGACGATCTGAGCGTGGCCCATCGCGTGGTCAATCGCAGCCAAGGCGAAGAGGGGGGCGTCTTCACCGCCGCCACCAACCGCGAGCAGTCCCGCTTCGAGTTCGAGTTGAACAATCGCGGCGCAGTCGAACGGCGCGTGACGCTGTTCGACGCCCTCCCCTTCACCGAGACCGAGGACATCGAGGTGACGCGAACCGGCGAACGGCCCACCGCCTTCAACGTTGACGGCAAGCGCGGCGTGGTGTCCTGGACGCTCACCCTTGAACCCGGCGAGACGCGGCGACTGCCTTTCGGCTTCGATCTCTCTTGGCCCGAAGGCCGCGAAATCATGACGCGGCCCCAGTGACCGGCTGGGCGGGCTTCCCGCCGGGGCGCGCTTCGGGCTAGAGCTGCGCCGGCCGGGGGAAGACGCGTGTCTCCCCTGGCCAGCGGCGGAGGGGGAGAGGCCATGCGGATCGCCAGTTTCAACATCAATGGCGTGAAAGCCCGCCTGCCGGCCTTGCTCGACTGGCTGGAGACGAGCGCCCCCGATGTGGCCGCGCTGCAAGAGTTGAAAAGCCTAGATGACGCCTTCCCCCGCAGCGAGATCGAGGCGCTCGGCTACCATGTGGAGACCCATGGCCAAAAGAGCTTCAACGGCGTGGCGATCCTCTCCAAGCGGCCAATAGAGGATGTTCGCCGCGGCCTGCCGGGCGACCCTGAGGACGCCCAGGCCCGCTGGATTGAGGCGGTGATCTCCGGCGAGGGCCGCGCCATCCGCGTCTGTGGCCTCTATTTGCCCAATGGCAATCCGGTCGGCGTCCCCGCGGACGCGACGGAGGGGTTCAGCGACAAGTACCTCTACAAGCTCGCCTGGATGGCGCGGCTCGAGGCCCGGGCGAGAGAGCTGCTGGACGGCGAGGAGATCGCCGTCATGCTGGGCGATTACAATGTGATCCCGCAGGCGGAAGACGTGGCGCGGCCTGAGGATTGGCGGGATGACGCGCTGTTCCGGCCGGAGAGCCGCGCGGCGTTCCGGCGGCTGCTGACGCTGGGCTACACCGACGCGATCCGCGCCGTCCGACCCGTTGGAGAGCGCTACAGCTTTTGGGATTACCAGGCGGGCGCGTGGCGCAAGAACGACGGAATCGCCATCGACCATTTATTGCTCACGCCCCAAGCGGCCGACCTGCTGACCGACGCTTGGGTGGAGAAGGCGGTGCGCGGCGGCGAAAAGCCGTCGGACCACACGCCGGTCTGGTGCGACCTGAATCTTTAGTAGAAAAATCAGTTGGATTGAGAGCTCTGCCTCGAAGCAGCGACGGCGCGGCTTTGAGCGATAACTTCCTGCGCGACAGTGTCCTGCGCGGCCGATTTCTGCGCGGCGCCGGCTTTGGTCGACGCCACGGCGCCGGCGGGCGTCGGCTCCCGCATCGACGCCATCAGGTCGCCGATCGACGTCGGTTTCAACGGCGTTGGATTGAGGGGCGCGGGCCGCAGCGCGGTCGGCTGCAACACCGTTGGGCGAAGCGCGGTCGGCGTCAGCCGCGTGCGCCTCGCGGAGAGATCGGCGCCTTTTGGCGCGGCGATGGCCGCAGCCGTCTGCGCGGCCTCACGAGCGGCCTCCTCGCTGAGCGGCGCCGGGGCGGGCGGCGTCGCCTTGGCCTGTGTCGCCTTGGCCTGTGGTTCCGTCATCGGAGCGTCGCTGGGCGCTTCATCGCTTGCGGTCTCACTCATCGCGGCGGCGTCATCCACGGTTTGCATGCTGGCCGAAGCCGGGCGGGCGCCAAGGCTTGACGTCAGAGGCCCGGCGGTTGGCGGCGTGGGTGTGGGCGGCGTGGGCGTGGGCGGCGTTGCAACGGGCGCAATGGCGGTGGACGCCGTCGGCCGCAATGTGGTCGGCGCCAACGCGCTGGGCTGCGGCGGTCGCGGAACCGGCGGTGTTGCGATGGGAACTCTCGCGACCGGGGCCTTGGAGACCGGCTCCTTGGCGACCGGGGTGAGAGGAGCCTGAGCCAAGGGCGACCCGGCGGCGGGCTCCTCGGCGAAAGAAGCGTCTGCCTCGGATGGCGTCGGCGCGACCCGGTCCGCCAGCTGCTCCCGCGGCATCCCCTTGGACGCATCGGCGGATGCGGCCAGCGGGGCCTCAGTGGAAGGCTGCGTCGCAAGCTCTTGCGAAGGTTGCGGGGGCGAGGCCAGCGCCGGCGGCGCTACGCCATTGAGCGCCTGCTGCGGCGATCCGGCCAGAACCGCGCCCGGGGGCGTCGGCGTCGGCGCGCGCTTCACGGGAATGCGAGGAACAGGCGGGGTCGGCGCCGGCGGATTGGGGATCGGCGGCCTGGCCCGCGGCGGCCGGGCGACCGGCTCTTGCGCGCGCGGGGCGGCCAAAGCCAGCACGCCGTTCGCGCTTTTTGGAGCAGGCAACATCAGTCGCTTATCCGCGCCGGCCACGGCCTCGAACAGATGGTGATAGGCGCCGACCATCGCGTCCACGTCATGCCGTTCGACGGCGGCCGCGCGGTTATCAACGCCAATCTCGCGCCGGAGCGCGCCATCCGACACGAGGATTTCCGCAGACGCCGCCAGAGCGCTTTCATCCTCGAAGGGCCGGATAAAGGGCGCATTCGGCGCAGACGCGAGTCGGCCGGCCGCGCCGTCCCGCGCGGCGAGGATCGGCAGACCCGCCGCCAAAGCGAGGGTCGGGCCGGCGGGCGAATGACAGGCGTCCGAGAGATCGGCGTAGAGGTCGATCTGCGCCGTTTCCTCCGCCGCGACGGCCGGATCCAAACCATCGCGCGGGATGAAGGCGACGCGATCCGCGACCTCAAGGCTCTCCGCCAACGCTTGTAAGCGGGATTGCTCAGGGCCTTCGCCCACAAGACGCAGCTCCACATGGCGGCCGCGCTCCAGCAGCGTCGCGAGGACGCGCAAGAGGCGATCATGGCGCTTCTCCGCCACCAACGGCGTGAGCGATCCGATCACGACAGGCGCGCCATCCCGTGGCCTCTCGGGGCGCTCCACCGGTTTCACCAGCGTCAAGTCGACGCCCCAGGGCATCCGCTTCACCGACGACGCCGGCGCGCCCCACCGTTTGGTGAGCAAGCGCTCATAGTGCTCCCCCTCCGCCACAAAGGCGCGATTGCGGGCGCAAATCGTTTGTCGGCGCGCCCAATCCTGAGCGCCGTCAGTCCCTTCGATCGCCTCGCCAGGGCCGACCGGATCCTCAAAATGGATATGCGGGGCCGCACCCGGGCCGCGATTGACGGTCAGCCAATCTCCAGCGCCAAGCCCCACCGTCACGAGCAGGTCAGGCCGTTCCGCTTTGAGCGTTTTCCGGGAAGACCACATGGCGCCGAGCGAAAAGCCCGACCCGCGCTTTCGAGCAGGCTCGACCGCCCGCCACCGCGTCTCGGGCTCGAGAAGCGCCTCTGCGCCCGTGTTTTGGTCGAGCGCGCAAATCACATGCTCATGCCGCGGCCCCATGCGGTTCATCACCGCCGTATACCGCCGGTTTGGCGCGTCGACGCCGAAACTAGAGAAGATCCAAAGGATTTTTCGAGCGTGTTCGGACATGCAATGGGCTCCGGCGACTGCGACGGTCCGTCGTGGCCCTTTTGGGCGCGACTATGAAAGTCCTGTTAAGGGAAGAAGTTAACAAGACGATTAAGAGTGAGCGCAAGGCGCCCCGACGCGGACACCGCCGCCCCGGAGCTGAGGTTTTCGCACATCGGGCGAGGAACGGTAGTAATTCGAGACGATTGGCCCAAGGACGCCCTGCGACGCAGCGCCGCAGATCGGTGCGGAGGAAGGCGGCTCCGCGCCCCTGGTGTGGCCCTGCGGAGGCGCGCTCGGTGACAGAGGGATCATGCCCCCCGGTCGGCCGCCAGTTTAGGCGTCGAAATTCGGGCCGCCGTGATGTCGGTGGAGGGCCGTTTTCAGCGGAGGGCGAGCAAGGTGAGGCGATCCGCCGCCACGCCGGCGAGAAGGGAAGCTTGCAGGTAGCGCAGGCTATCATCGCCTTCATAGGGCATGACGATGGCCCGCTCGATGGCCATGGAGGCGTCCGGCCCCAGGGCCGCGGCGCTGAGATGCAGCATCAGCGCAGGCGCGCTGGATCCGCCGCCGCCGACGGGCCTCGCGTCGCCCGCGCCTGTCTCCTGACCGCGCCGTGGCAGCGCCCACTGGATATCGATGGGCAGGGGCGCGCCCTTCTCCACCAAACGGGTTCGGTAAAGGACGCCGTCCTCAATGCGTTGTTGGACGAGCCCGAGCGGCGCCGCGCCAGACACAGCGCGCGGCCCGGTCGCCCGCGTCGCCGCTGGCTGACGGAGCGCCGTGAGTTCTGGAAAAGCCGCTTGGACCTCCTCCGCGCCCCGATAAAGCGTCACCGCGCCGTAGACGCTGACCGGCCCCCGTCGCCCAGCGCGCCAATCGCGGAGCTGGGCGCAGTCCACAAACACCGCCGACTGCACCGACCGATGGACGCTCGCTGTCGAGTAGGCGCCCCAGGCGAGCTCCGCCTCAGCGTTGGCCGTGTTTAAACAGAACCCCGGGGGCACCGCTGGCTCGGCGGCGTGGCTGATCGAACCAAGACCGGTTGCTACGGCCATTGCGACGCTCAGGCCCAGCGACTGGAGCCACCCTCTCGATCCGCCGCGCTTCGAGCTGTTTGACAGCAGCGACCGAAGCGCCGTGGCGTCCGGCGGAACATTCCGCCAGGCGGCCGGACCGCGCTGACCAAATCGACACACGCCGACGCGCGCGCCTCTGGGCTCGCCCATGACTATCGCCTCTCTCTCACTCTCCGCGAGAAGCGCTAGCACTCAAAATGCGAAAGGCTCAAGATGTTGAGGCGACGACGCGCAAATCATCCAGAAGTTGATACATTCTCACCATGTAACCGGGGTCACCGCCACGGGCGCAGGCTAGATATCGGCGTAGATATGGCGCTCTTCACGGGCCCCTGGATGGGTCACCGCGCCCTTATCGGCCCCTCCAACCAGTTGGGCGTATTTCCAGAGCGCGCCGCTGGCGTAGATGGTCTCCTTCGGGCCCGCCCATTCCTTCCGCCGCCGCTCCAGCTCCGCCTCACTCAGCTTGACGGTAATCTCGCCGGAAGCCGCGTCGATGAGGATCATATCGCCGTCGCGCAGCAGGGCGATCGGGCCGCCCACCGCCGCCTCGGGGCCCACATGGCCGATGCAGAACCCTCTCGTCGCGCCGGAGAAGCGGCCGTCGGTGATCAAGGCGACCTTCTTGCCCATGCCTTGGCCGGAAATCGCCGCCGTGGTCGCGAGCATCTCCCGCATGCCCGGCCCGCCCCGCGGACCTTCATTGCGGATCACCAACACCTCGCCCGCCTCATAGTCGCGCTTGCGCACGGCCTCGAAAGCTTCTTCCTCACTCTCAAACACGCGCGCCGGACCTTCAAAGCGCAGCTGATCGTCCTCAAGCCCGGCGACCTTCACGATGGCCCCCTCCGGCGCGAGGTTGCCCTTCAGCCCGACCACCCCGCCGCTGGCGGAGAGCGGCTTATCGATGGGATGAACCACCTTGCCGTCGACAATGTCTGGGATCTCGTCGAGCTCCTCGCCCATGGTGCGGCCCGTGGCGCAGAGCGTGTCCGCATGGAACAGCCCCGCCTTTAGAAGCTGCTTCATCACCATGGGGACGCCGCCCGCCTCATAGAGATCCTTGGCGACGTATTTCCCACCGGGCTTCAGATCCACGAAATAGGGCGTGCTTTTGAAGATCTCGCACACGTCGTCGAGATCGAAATCGATGCCGGCCTCATGGGCGATGGCCGGCAGATGCAACCCGGCGTTGGTGGAGCCGCCGGTGCAGGCGACGATGCGCGCGGCGTTCTCCAGGGATTTTCGAGTGACCACATCCCGCGCGCGGATCCCGCCAGCGAGGAGGTTCATCACCGCGCGGCCAGAGGCCTCTCCATAGGCGTCGCGGCTCTCATAGGGCGCCGGCGCGCCGGAGCTCATGGGCAGCGCCAGGCCGATGGCCTCCGCGACGCAGGCCATGGTGTTGGCGGTGAATTGCCCGCCACAAGCGCCCGCGGAGGGGCAGGCCACCTTCTCCAGGGCGCGCAACTCCTCATCCGTGCTGGCCCCCGCTTGATGCCGGCCCACCGCTTCGAACACGTCCTGCACCGTCACATCCCGCCCTTCATGGCGACCGGGCAGGATGGAGCCGCCATAGAGAAACACGCTCGGCACGTTGAGGCGCACCATCGCCATCATCATGCCGGGTAAGCTCTTGTCGCAGCCGGCGAGGCCCACCAGCGCGTCGTAACAATGGCCGCGCATGGTCAGCTCCACGCTGTCGGTGATGGCCTCCCGGCTCACCAGCGAAGAGCGCATACCCTCATGGCCCATGGCGATGCCGTCGGTGACGGTGATCGTGGTGAACTCCCGCGGCGTGCCCCGGGCCTCTTTGACGCCGAGCTTCACGGCCTGGGCCTGCCGGTTCAGCGCGATATTGCAGGGCGCGGCCTCATTCCAGCACGTCGCGACGCCGACGAAGGGCCGATGGATCTCGGCCTCCGTGAGGCCCATCGCATAGAAGTAAGACCGATGCGGCGCCCGCGCGGGCCCCTCGGTCACATGCCGGCTCACCAAGCGGGCCTTGTCGAACTTCGGACCTTCGCCACCGTCCATCTGCGTCGTTCCCTCGATCGCGCGTTGTCTCTGGAGGGGCATGTAAACAGATGACGCAGCGCTGCAAAGCGGCTCCGAAACCTGATTATTTCGCTTGGTTTTTGATCGGCCGGCGGCGCGTGATGCCGCCTATCGGCTCTGGGCGCTGACGCAGGGGCCCGGCGCGCCCCCGCCGTCGGCGCGCTCGAGCAGTTGCAGACGCGCCTTCACGCCCCGATGCACGGACCCCGGCAGGGCGAAGGTCTCGATCGCCTCTACTGCGAAATGGGCCGAGATCAGCACGTGATCGATTTGATTGCCGATCAACGAAGGCGGCTTCCACTCGTCATCGTCCCGCAGGATCGGGTTTGGGTAGCGGCCTTTCCAGGTCACGCGGAAGCCCGGGATCGCCGTCGCGCCCAGATTTTTCTGCGCCAACGCCATGCCATGGCTCCACAGCGTCGCATTGAAATCGCCCATCACAATCCGCGCCGCCGGCGCGCGCTCCATGAAGCGGCCCACGCCCTCGAATTGCCAGCGCTGCGGGCCGAGCACCGGGCGAGACGCGTGTAGGCCGGCGACGGCCACGGCGCGCCCGTCCAGATCGATGGTCGCCAGCGCGAAGCCGGGCGCGTCCGGCTCTTGCTCGGTGATGGCGAGGGGCCGGAGCGGCCGCTTCGACCACAGGAGCACCGCCTCGCTGCGCCCTCCTTCGGGAAAATGGGTGAGGCGATGCGGATAACGCGCGCGCAGGGGCGCCGTGGCGCTCCAGAAGCGCGGCACGCTCTCAGCGGTCGCGACAATGTCGGCATCGACGGCGAGGATCGCATCGACGACCGGATCGAAATCCGCGTTGGTGTCGTGGACATTGGCGATGGCGACGCTCAGCCGGGCGGCCACGCATTCATCCGGAGCGGGGACCGGAACGCCCCAAGCGGGGCCCAAGGCCAGGCCGCCCAACGCCGCCACCGCGGCCCCCAGCGCCGCGCTCCGCAAGGCCCGGGCGACCGCCAACAACAGCGCCCCACCCAGCGCGACGAGGCTAAACTGCAGCCTCAAATGCGCGAAAGCGTCGTAATTATAGTGGATTGGCCCAAGAAACCCTGCGGCGATCGCTGCGGCGGCCCCCAGAACCAGAACACTCCCAAGGGCGGCGAGAAACAGACGCGCCATGCCGAAGACACCCCCAAAACGCCGTGACCGACGCCGCTCCCGCGCCAACGGTGGGCGGCGGGCGGCATGCGCATCTGCTGGGATCTCCGACATGAGAGGAACAGCGCGCAAATTCCGCGCCGACCTTTGTGCGACTGCGAAGGGCCCAGAGGCGAGCGCGACGGGCGCGACGTCAGGCGGTGAGCTGTCTGCGGCAGCGCTCGGACAGCGCTTGGGCGGCCTCATCTTCCGGCGCGAGCTCTAAGGCCAACTCCAACGCCTGCAGCGCGCTTTCATGGGCCCCCACCATGTGCCGAGCGACGCCGACCCAATAGGCCACTTCCGCCCGCAGAGACGGCTCCGCGTTCTCCGTGAGCCTAAGGGCGCGCCTGGCGTGGATCAGCGCCTCACAGTCCCGGTCGAGCAAACCGCAATACACGCCCGCAAGCGCCTGCGCGCGCGGCTCCTTGGGAGCCAACTCCAGCGCCGACTGGATCTCATGGAGCGCCGCGGCGAGATCGCCCGCCTCATCGGCCTCCAGCGCAGCCGCCAGCCGGCGCTCCACAAAAGCGGGCGTGAACGCAATCAACTCGCCGCCCGGTTGAACTGTCTCCATGCTCCCATCTCCCCGCTCAAGATCAGGCGGCTCTCCGCCCAACGCCGCCATCGCGGCGGGCTGTGTCTTCGCTCTCTCGACCTGATCCGTAACCCTTCCCCAGGCTGTGGACGAGAGGGGAAAACGGAAACACGGCGGCTCTGTGACCTGCTGACGACGACGTTTGCGAAAGCCGAGTAACGCCAACGTCAAGTGAAATCCTCACGGCGGACAGACCACGGCCCGAAGACCCGCGCCCGGAACTTCAGAGGCGCCGCTCGGCCCCCTGGCGCGCGGCCCAATCGGGCGATCGCTGTCGATCACACCTCCGTGCGGCGCTCTTTGCGCGGAGGCCAAGCCCGCATATCTCGGCTCTCAACGCCGCGCCGCATCTGCGACGCGCCATTTCAGGGACACAGCACATGACACGTCATCCGCAAAGATCACCCCTCGCCCGGCGCGCGTTCCTCGGGCTCTCGCTCGGCGCGGCCGCGGCCGCGGGGGGCGCGGTCTATTTCGCATCGCCGCGTAAGGCGATGGCGGCGGAACCGCCGATTTTCACCGCGCGGGGCCTGGCGATCCGCGGGTTCGATCCGGTGGCGTACTTCAAAAGCGGCGCACCTGTCCGCGGCGACAGCGCCCATGAAAGCTCTTGGCGCGGCGCGACCTGGCGCTTCGCCTCTGCGGAAAATAAAGCGGCCTTCGACGCCGACCCAGAGGCTTTCGCACCGCAATATGGCGGCTATTGCGCCTGGGCCGTCGCGCAGGGCTACACGGCCTCCATCGATCCGGACGCCTGGAAGATCGTGGACGGGAAGCTGTACCTTAATTTCTCCGCCAGCGTGCAGAGCCGCTGGGAGCGGGACATTCCGGGCAACATCGTGAAGGGCGATCGGAATTATCCGACCATCGTCGCCCTGTACTCGTCGCCCTTTAGAGGAGCGTCGAGACAGAAAGGCGCGTCGGCCGGCCTGTAAGCCGGGTTCTGTTCCCGCGGGCGGCGCGCCAGCCCGCCACGCGTTCGATGACCATTCATCTGGGACGCCGGTCGCCCGGCGCCTCAAGCAGTCCACCCGGACGGCGGGGCGGAGACCCCCTGCAGCGCGCTGCGGCCGTCCCTATTCGACTTTGCTCCCGGCGGGGCTTGCCCTGCCACCCCTGTCTCCAGGGGCGCGGTGCGCTCTTACCGCACCGTTTCACCCTTACCCGCGCCGCCGCTTGGGCGGCCCGGGCGGTTTGTTTTCTGTGGCGCTGTCCCTGAGGTCGCCCTCGGCGGGCGTTACCCGCCGCCGCTTCTCCATGGAGCCCGGACTTTCCTCGCCGCCGGAGCGAGGCTCCGACAGCGCGGCCATCCAGCCGACCGACCCCTCCGCCTCCCCCGTCGACCTCTCGCCGTCAAGATCAAACGCGCGTCGAACGGCGGCGCGCGCTATGTCTCCCGCCATGATCGTCGCCGCCCCCTGGGCGCCGCGCTCGATCTAAAGAAGAAAAACCGAGGGGAGGGCGCGATGCGCGACAGATATAGATCCATGCGCGTTCACGACCTTGAGGGCCCCGACGCGCTTCGATGCGACCTGCTGGAGCCGCCGCCCCTCGCCGAGCGGCAGGTGCGCATTGCGGTCAAAGCGGCCGGCCTCAACTATCCGGACCTCTTGATGACGCGAGGCGGGTATCAACGTCGCCCAGACCTGCCGTTCGCGCCGGGTATGGAAGTCTCGGGCGTCGTCCTGGAAACCGGTCCGGGCGTCACGCAGGTGGACGTTGGTCAACGCGTTATGGCCATGGGACGGAGCGGCGGGTTTTCAGAACAGTTCGTCGCCGCCGAAAGCGCCACGCTGCCCTTGCCGGACGGTTTTTCGGACGAGGAGGGGGCGACCTTCTGTGTCGCCGGCGTGACGGCGCATCACGCCCTCGTCGACAAGGCGGCGATCTCCAGCGCCGACACCTGTCTCATCGCCGGGGCCAGCGGCGGGGTTGGCCTGGCCGCCGTCCAACTCGCCAAAGCACGCGGGGCCCGGGTGATCGCGCTCGCCTCCGGAGACGCGAAGCAGGCGGCGGTGCGACGGGCTGGGGCCGACCATCTGATCGATTACGCGGCGGACGACATCCGTGAGGCGGTCCGCGCCGCCACGGACGGCGCTTTGGCCACCGTGGTCTATGATCCGGTCGGCGGGGAGCTGGCGCAGACCATGCTCCGCTGCCTCGGCTGGAACGGGCTATACCTGATCATCGGCTTCACCAGCGGCGCGCCCGCGCGCTTCGAGACGAACAAGCTGCTGATCAAGAGCCACCGCGTGGCCGGCGTGCGCGCCGGGGAGAGCCACGCTCGCGCGCCGCATCTTGCCGCCGCGGCGTTTCGCGAGCTGCAAGAGCGCGCCGCCGCCGGCCAGATGACCCCCCATGTGGGCGAGACCTTCGCTTTGGAGGACGCGGCCGCGGCCCTGAAGCGAATGGAGGCGCGGGGCGTGGTCGGACGGTTGGCGGTGCTCACGGGGTCTTGAAAGCCGCGCGCGGTTGGTCCCAAGTGGCCACCACGCGTGAACAGGAAGAGCGGGGACCAAACCTCGCCGACACCACTTTCGCCACGGAGGAACACCAATGAATATCCAAACGCCGATCACGGGCGGCAACCAAGCGCATCTGCAGATCTCGCCGCAGGAAGCGACGGAGAAGGATCTCGCCGCAATCCAGAAGCTCGATCGGGACTTCGCCGCGCAGAAGGCGGCCTTCCTGAAGGACCAATATCCGAGCCTGGAGACGCGGGTGGAGCGGGTGCTGAAGATCCGTGATCTGTTCGCTAAGCATTTCAAAGACATCCGCGCCGCGGTCCGCGCCGATTACGGCGTGCATCCCTCGCCCTCGGCCGATCTGTTCGAGACCGCCGGCCCCATCGCCCGCGCCGAGGCCGTGGCCGCGCATCTTGAGCAATGGATGACGCCCAAAAAGCGCACGGGCCTCTCCCCACTTTCGGGCGACAGCGTCGGCTATGTGCGCTGGGAGCCCAAGGGCGTGATCGGCAACATGTCGCCTTGGAACTTCCCCTTCGAGATCGCGCTCGGGCCGGCCATTGAGATGCTGGCCGCGGGCAACCGCGTGATCATCAAGCCCTCGGAAGTGACAGCGCATTGCTCGGAGACCCTGGCGGCGATTATTCCGGATTTCTTCGAGCCTGAGGTGGTGACCACCGCCGTGGGCGGCATTCCGCTGGCCGAGCATTTCTCGACGCTGCGGTGGGATCATCTGCTCTACACCGGCAACTCGACCATCGGCCGCCGCGTCATGGCCAACGCCGCACGCAATCTGGTGCCGGTGACGCTGGAGCTTGGCGGCAAAGCGCCGGCGATCTTCGACCGGGACCGGATCGACAAAGACGCCGTGCGCAAGATGCTGGGCCTCAAGGCGACCAAGCGCGGGCAGGTGTGCCTTAACGTCGACTATTGCCTCGTGCATGAGGACGATTTGGACGCCTTCGTCGAGCTGGTGCAGGCCGACGACGCCCACGGGCTGAGCCCCAACAACTTCCGTGAGCATTCCTGCGCCATCGTCTCCGAGCGCCATCTGGCGCGGGCCGAGCGCATGTTGGCGGAGGCCAAGGACGGCGGCGCGACGATCATCACGCTCGGCCAGGACGACTACCAAGAAGACCGCTGCATGCCGCTAAAACTGGTGCTGAACGCGCCAGAGGGATCGGCGCTGATGACCCAGGAGATCTTCGGCCCGATCCTGCCGATCGTGCCCTACAAGTCCCTCGACGACGCGCTGGCCCGCGTGAACGCCCAAGAAAACGCCCTGGCGCTCTACATCTTTTCAAACGACGACGGTTTCGTTCGGAAAGTGATGGACAACACGCGCTCGGGCGGCGTCTCCGTGAATTGCTGCGGCGGGCAAGTTCAAGGGGAGTTGCCGTTCGGCGGGATCGGCGAAAGCGGCATGGGCGTGCACCATGGCGAGGAGGGCTTCCATGAGTTCTCTAACCCGCGCGCGATTATGGAGCTCAAAAACGCGCCCGCCTTTGACGCGATGCTGGCCCCGTATGGCGATGTGACCAAACACATGATCGGCGAGATGTTCGGGCCTGAGAACGTCGAATAAGCCCGCGCAAAGGCGCGGCTCCCGTGGCGGGGCCGCGCCGACCTATGGGCGCGCAAGTCGGCTCAGCGCGGCTCCTCCTTCGCTGCGCCGACGCGTCGGCGGTGCGGACCAAAGCAGCAGGCGAGGGCCAGGATAACGCCGGAGACAGCGGCGATCATCCCCGCGGCGCTCACCGCGTTTTGCGCGCCGAACCAAAGGGGCCCGTAGCCGGCGAACACATAGCCAAGCACAGCCGAGAGCGTCGCGAAGCCGACGGACCACCAGACTTGGCTCTCGAGCCGATTGGTCATCAGCCGCGCCGCCGCCGGTGGGCAGATAAACATGGCGATCACGATGATGGAGCCCACGGCGTCGAACGCCGCCACGGCGGCGATGGCGGCGGTGACGACGAGACCGAAGCCCACCGCCGTCGCGGGGACGCCAAGGGCCCTGGCGAAACTTTCATCGAAGGTTGAAATCTTGAGCCAGCGCCAGAACACCACTGTCAGGGTGACGACCAGGGCGAAGACGACTGCAATGCGCGGCAACTCGCGGGGCAGACCGGCCAAGGCGTAGGGATCCAGCAGCGACCCCCAGCCCTGCGCGCGGAACCAGATCAGGCTCTCCAAATTGCCCATCAGGGCGTGGTCGATGCTGAGATGGACGTTCCTGAGATCCGCTTGTTCGAGCGTCAGCACGCCGGCGGCGAACATGGCGGTGAAGACCACGCCCATGGCCGCGCCAGGCTCGATATCGCCAAGCCTTTTGATCGCCTCGATCAAGATCACCGAGACGACCGCCGCCACAGCGGCGCCGGCCATCATCGTGAAGGCGGTGGCCAGGCCGGTGAGAATAAACGCGACCACGATGCCGGGAAGGACGACATGACTGATCGCGTCGCCGATCAACGCCTGCCGGCGCAGGATCAGGAAGTTCCCCGGCAACGCACAGGCGATCGACGCCATCACGCCGATCAACAAGGGCGTCAGCGACAGCTGGACGAACTCCGCCCCCATCAGACGCTCCCCACCGCCACCGGCGGCCCGATCCGCCGGTCGAACTCGGCGATCTCGTCGGCCGTGAACACCTCTTCGATCGGCGTCAGCCCGTCATAGCGGCCGGTGAGGCCCACATCTTGGTGGATCTCCCGCGCCACATCCCAGCGGCGCTCGTCGCGGGAAACCTTCGCCGCCTGCGCTCGGCCCGCCTCGGTGGGCACGCCGTCTGGCCGGACTAAGCCTTCGCGCGCCAGTAAGCGCAGCGTGTAGGCTTCCCGGATCGGATGTTGCGCGGCCAGCGCCAGTAGGCCCTGCCGCCGATGCACGCGGGCCTGGAAGCGCTGGCGCCGGATGAGGGCGGCCAGCACGCCGCGGCCCGGCGCGAACAGGAATGAGAAGACGAAGATCGCCGACGCCACCAGCACGATAATCGGGCCCGTGGGCAAAGCGGGCGTTGAAGCGGAGAGCGCGGCGCCGACATAGCCCGCGGTCGCGCCGACGCCAGCCGCAATCCAGACCACGCTCTGCGCCCGCTCTGTCCAAAACCGCGCGGTGACGGGCGGGATGATCAGCATCGCGACGATCAGGATGATGCCGACCAACTTCAACCCGACCACGGTGATGGCGAGAACCAACCCCATCATCACGAGATCGATCCGGCGCACATCGTAGCCAAGAGAGGCCGCGTAGGCGCTGTCGAAGGCCACAAGGGTCATCGGCCGCCGCATCGCCCAAGTGGCGAGCACGGCCAGGGAGCCGCCGACCGCGATGATGATGGCGTCGTGGAACAGCATGCCCGCGGTGGAGCCCAGCAGAAAGCCTTCAAGCCCCGCCTGGCGGCCGGAGCTCATGGTTTGCACCACCGTGAGCAACACGACGCCCAGCCCGTAGGTCACCCCGAGGACCGAGCCAATGGCCGCGTCCTCGGCCAGTCGGGTGCGGCGCGGGATCCATTCAATCACCAATAACCCGATCGCCGCGGAAAGGCCCGCGCCGAGTAATAACCCGGCGAGGTTGCGCCCATCCCCGCCCAGCGCGACCATGAGCATGAAGGCGAGGGCGACGCCCGGCAGCGTGGAGGTGGCCACGGCGTCGGAGACGAGGGCGCGTTTGCGCAAATACATAAAGGTGCCGGAGGACCCGGCGGCGAACCCGAGAAGCCCGGCCCCAATGGCCACCAGCGCCGCGTTATAGCCCGCTTGCAGAAAAAGCGCCTCGAAGAACGGGGCCATTCAACGCTCCCGCCCCATGCTCACGCGCCCTGGGCCATGGAGAGCGTGTCAAGATGGGTGGCGGCTAGACGTCCGCCATACGCCGCCTGCAGCGTCTCCGCGTTGAACGTCGTCGCAACGGGGCCTTCGGCGATGCGGCGCACATTGATCATGAACACATGG
This sequence comes from Pseudomonadota bacterium, assembly GCA_039198535.1. GTDB lineage: Bacteria > Pseudomonadota > Alphaproteobacteria > Rhodobacterales > Rhodobacteraceae > JALEGB01. The sequence goes on along the minus strand of JBCCTM010000016.1, from coordinate 2,159 downwards.
TCGAAATAATCGCGCACGGTGGACAGATCGTGATGCACGGCGATCACAGCTTTCCCTTCCGTCTTGAGCAGCTTCAACACATCGATGATCGCCCGCTCTGTGGCTGCGTCGACCCCGGCCAGCGGCTCGTCGAGGATGTAGAGCGCGGCGTCCTGCGCCAGGGCGCGGGCGATGAAGACCCGCTGTTGCTGGCCGCCCGAGAGCTGACCGATCTGCCTGTCGGCGAAATCCGCCATGCCGACGCGATCCAGACACTCGAGCGTCCGCCGCGTCGCGTCACCCGTTACGCGGCCGAGCAGTCCGAGCTTCCGATAAAGCCCCATCTGCACGACGTCGCGCACCGTGGTCGGGAAATCCCAATCGACGCTTGCGCGTTGCGGAACGTAAGCCACCCTATCCCGCGCCTGTTCGATCGGGCGTCCGAAAATCGAGACCTCGCCCGACAGCCTTGGGATAACGCCAAGCGCCGCCTTGAGAAGCGTCGACTTGCCCGCTCCATTGGGACCAATGATTGCGGAGAGCGCCGCCGCGGGGAAGGTGGCGTCGACCGAGAACACGGCCGGCCGCTCCCCATAGGAAACGGTCAACCCACGGGTCGCCAAAGGCGCCTCGGCTGGGATCGCCACCGGGCTCGAGGCCCGGTCTATCGCCGCAACCACAGGGGGCTGCGCCATGTGTGGGGCGGGATCAGCCATCGCCAAGCTTGCCCTGCATGCCGCCTTCGGGGGCCTCGCCGCCGAGCGCCCTCGCGATGGTGGTCGCGTTATGATCCAGCATGCCGATATAGGTGCCGCGATACGTGCCGGGCTCGCCCATGGCGTCGGAGAAGATCTCCCCGCCGATGGCGACCTCATGACCCCTCGCCGCCGCCCCTTCGATGACCGCTTGGATATTCCGGTCGGACACGGAGGTTTCGACGAAAACCGCCTTAATCTTGCGGTCGACAAGCTTGTCGACCATGGCGCGGATCTCCAGGAGGCCAGCCTCCGAGTCCGTCGAGATCCCCTGGATGCCGACGGGCTCAAACCCATACGCGGAGCCGAAGTAATTGAAGGCGTCATGGGCGGAGACCACGACGCGGCTCTCGGTGGGCACGGTTGACAAAACCCGCATCACATACTGGGCGAGTTCTGACAGCTCGGCCAGGTAAGCGTCCGCATTCGCTTGAAATGTCGCCGCGTTGTCCGGGTCGACCTCCTGCATCGCATCGCGGACGGCCACCACCACGTTGCTCCACAGATTGACGTTCATCCAGACATGCGGGTCGGAGCGGCCCTCGTAATCCTGAGAGTTCAGCAGCAAGCTTTTGGGGATCGTCTCGCCGACCGCCACGGCTTTAACGCCGCCCTCGGCCCCAAGGCCGAGCAGAAACTCCTCCATCTGCGCTTCGAGGAAGAGCCCGTTCCAGAGCACCAGATCGGCGCTGGTCAGCGCCACGATGTCGGTCCGAGTTTGGCGATAGCCATGCGGGTCGACCCCGGGGCCCATCAGCGGCTTCACTTCCACCAGATCGCCGCCCACATTCGCGGCGGCGTCGGCGATCATGGAAGTCGTGGCGATGATGTTGAGCTTGTCCGCCCAGGCCGAGGTAGCCGGCAACGCCATGGCGATGGCGGCGGCTGCGATTAACATGCGTCTCATCAGGTTCACGCCTGGGCTCCTTGTCCGGTGTCCCGGCGCATCGTCACGCCGGTCAGGCGCATCCCTGGATTAAGTAGCGCTGGATGATGCTATTGCGAGGCACTCGCAAGTGTCAACGCAATTGAGAACCATTCTCAAGGCGAGGACCTCGGAAACGCGCCCCGCTCTGAACAAACGCGCTCCAGTGCAACACGGACCCGGCCCCCGATCCTCTCTATTGAGCGCGCTGAGCCCGGCTGTTAGTCAGCTCAGGGGACGTGAACCGCGTTCACGAAAGACGGTCGACTTGGAGTATCGCTCCGCGCTCCTTTTGTTGCCGTCCCTCTCTGAAAAGACCACAAATCCGCCGACAGGGGCCGGATGACCTCCAAAATCGTGGAGCTAAAAGCGCGATTGGTTTTGTAATGGTGTGGGATATTGGACGAGCATAAAAGAAAGCGACTACATTTTTACAATCCAATGACGAGACCGAGTCAGAGCATTCGAAAAATAAGCAACATACCAGCACCGACCAGAAT
>JBCCTM010000015.1:0-19403 GCA_039198535.1 Pseudomonadota bacterium | reverse complement strand
GGCCCGATATCCATGGCGAGGCCGATCTGGTGGAGGAGGTGGCCCGGGTCGCCTCGCTCACCAAGCTCGAGGCCAAGCCGATGGCGCGGCCGGCGCCCGGCGTGTTGCGCCCGGTGCTCACCCCGGCGCAGCGGACCGCCGCCACGGCGCGACGGGCGCTGGCGGCGCGCGGGCTCCATGAATGCGTCAGCTATAGCTTTGTGAGCGAAGCGGAGGCGGCCCTGTTTGGCGGCGGCGCGCCGGAGATGCGGCTGGAGAACCCCATCGCGTCGGACAAGTCGGACATGCGCCCCTCGCCCTTGCCTGGGCTGCTGGCGGCGGCGGCGGCCAACCAAGCGCGGGGCGCGGGCGATGTGGCGCTGTTCGAGGTGGGCCCGGAGTTCTTCGGCCCGGAGCCCGGCGAGCAGCGTGAGGTCGCGGCCAGCCTCCGCGCCGGATCGGCCGCGCCCCGGGAATGGTCGGGCGCGCGCCGTCCCGTGGATCTCTATGACGCCAAGGCCGATGCGGAGGCGCTCCTCGCCATGCTGGGTCGGCCCGTCGACGCGCTGCAGGTGGACCGGGAGACGCCGTCCTGGCTCCATCCCGGACGCTCCGCGCGGCTGAAGCTTGGGCCAAAAGAGGTCTTGGCCGTGTTCGGCGAGCTGCACCCAAGGGTGCTGAAGGCGCTGAAGGTCAAAGGGCCGGCCGTCGCCGCGGTGGTCTATCTGGAAGCCGGCCCGGCCCAAAAGAAGGCGAAGGGCACGGCGCGGCCGGCCCTCGTTCTCTCGGATCTCCAAGCGGTTGAGCGGGACTTCGCCTTCGTGGTCGACGCGCGGACGGAGGCGGCGGCGTTGCTGCGCGCGGCCCGCGGCGCCGATAAAGCGCTGATCACAACGGCGCGCCTTTTTGACGTGTTCGACGGACCGAAAGCGGAGGCGCAATTCGGCGACGGTAAGAAATCGCTCGCATTGTCCATCACGCTCCAGCCCACCGACCGCACGCTCACCGACGCGGAAATTGAGGCGGTGTGCGAGAAGGTCGTGGCGGCGGCGGCCAAAGCAGTCGGCGCGGAGCTGCGCAGCTGAGCCGGCGACCGCGCGCGAGACCCAAGCGTTCTTCGTCTGAGTTCAGTTCTTAAGGCGTTTGCTCAAGCCGGTCTCGTGCTCGGAGAGGCTCTCCAACACCGCGCAGGAACGCGCCTCTTCATGCGCGCCGTTGGCCAGCATGCCCTGAAGCTGACCGCGCAGCGTCTCTAGCCGCGCGATCTGCGCCTCCACCTCCTCGAGATGGCGCCGGGCGATGGCGTCAGCCTCGGCGCAGGGGCCATGGGGTTGTTCGGTGATGTCGAGCAACCGCCGAATATCTGAGAGGCCGAGCCCAAGCGCCCGGCCACGGCGGATGAAGCGCAGCCGATCAAGCGCCGCCGCGTCGTAGCGCCGTTGCCCCCCAACGCTGCGCTCCGGCGGGGCGAGAACCCCGACTGTTTCATAATAGCGGATGGTCGGAACCTTCGTTCCGGTCAACCGGGCCAACTCGCCAATGGCGTAGGCGCGCGCCGCCATCACCAACACATCCTCTGCTGAAATGAGGGCTTGAACCTCTAGTTGCTAGAGCAACTACACCCATCCGCATCGGATGCAAGAGGCGTCGGCGACACGCATCGCGAGGAGGAGGTTCGATGGGTGCGGGGTGCTGCGGCGGGTCGCCACAATTCGACGGGATGTCGAGGGATTATCGCAATCGGCTCATCGCCGTCATCGCCATCAACACGGTGATGTTCGTTGTCGAGATGACCGCCGGGCGGCTCGCCGGAAGCCAGGCGTTGCAAGCGGACGCCCTCGATTTCCTGGGCGACGCCGCCACCTACGGCCTCTCCCTCGCCGTGATCGGACAGCCGCTGCGCCTGCGCGCGACGGCGGCGCTGGTCAAAGGCGTAAGCCTGCTGCTGATGGGCCTGTTCGTCTTGGGCTCGACGCTGATCCAAGTGTTTATCCTGGAGACGCCGCGGGCCGAAGTGATGGGCGTCATCGGCTTCTTGGCCTTGGCGGCCAATCTGCTCTCCGTCGCGCTGCTGGTCAGCTACAAGGACGGCGACGCCAATGTACGCTCGGTTTGGCTCTGCTCGCGCAATGACGCGATCGGCAATGTCGCCGTGATGCTCGCCGCGCTCGGTGTCTGGGGCGCGGCCACCGCCTGGCCCGACCTGATTGTGGCGGCGCTGATGGCGAGCCTGTTTTTGTCGGCGGCGATGGAGATCTTGCGCTCGGCGTGGGCTGAGCGGCGCGAGGCTGCTCAACCGAGCCGTATCTGAGCGTTGAGAACGCGGGCTCAGGTGCGCTTCAAGAGATCGCGGATCTCCTCAAGCAGCACTTCTTGGCGCGGCGGCGCGGCGGGCTCCTCGGGCGCGGCCTCCTCCTCCCGCTTCAACTGATTGACCGCCTTGATCACCATAAAGAGGACAAAGGCGACGATCAGGAAGCTGATGATCGCGTTAATGAACAGCCCGTAATTCACCGTCGCCGCGCCGGCCTCCTGCGCGGCGGCCAAGCTCGCATACTCCGTGTCGGTCAGGTTCACGAACAGATTTGAGAAATCGACCCCGCCCGTCACCAGGCCGATCACCGGATTGATGATGTCTTTCACGAAGCTCGTGACGATGGTGGTGAAGGCCGCGCCGATCACGATGCCGACGCCCATATCGACCACATTCCCTTTGACGGCGAACTCTTTGAACTCCTGAAGCATCCCCATGCGACACACCCCCAAATCGATAACGCGCCGCGCGCTTCGCCCGACCCGTAGGTCGTCGACTTCGCGTAGCTAAAGAACAACGAACTGTCGGTCAGACATAAATATTGTGGAAAAATAATGGCTTGCGCGGCGCCGACCCCCATCAAGCGGAGGCCGACGCGGCGAAGGGCTCAGCCGCGGAGTTGGCGAAGCCGCTCCAGCGCCGCCTCCAGGCGCCGGGCCTCATCCTGGGCGGTGGCGAGCCGCTCCCGCTGCTCGGCGACCACATGCTCCGGGGCCTTCGCCAAGAAGCCCTCATTGCGAAGCTTGCCCTCCAACCCGACGATCTCTTTGGCGAGCTTGGCCTGCGCCTTCTCGAGCCGCGTCGTCTCAGCTGCGACATCAATAACATCGGCCAGGGTCAGGCAGAGATCCGCGCCGTCCATGGTCACCGTGATCGCGCCGGAAGGGGCCGCCTCCGCCAGCCGCCAATCGGAGAGGCGGGCGAGGCGTTCAACCAAAGCGGCGTTTCGCTCCATGCGCGCGGCCGCCTCCTCCGTGGCGCCCACTAGCGCCAGCGGAACCTTGGCCCCGGGCGGGGCGTTCATCTCCGCGCGCACCGAACGGATCGCTTCGATCATCTCCACGACCCACGCCATCTCCGCATCGGCCACGGGGTCGGCGATCGCGGCGGCGTCGAGCGTCGGCCAGTCCGCATGGACCAGCGGCGTCCCCCGCTGCTCAAGGCCGCCCGTCACGCGCCAGAGCTCCTCCGTGATAAACGGCGAGACCGGATGCATCAGCGCCAGGATCTGATCCAACGCCCAAGCCGCGCAGGCCCGCGTCTCCGCCTGCGCCGCCGCATCGCCGCCTTGGAGCAGGGGCTTGGCGAATTCGAGATACCAATCGCAATAGACGCCCCAGACATGGGCGTAGAGCGCGCCGGCGTATTCATTGAAGCGGTAGCCCTCCAGGGCGGCGTCGCAGGTCTCCCGCAGCCGCGCGGTCTCGCCGACGATCCACTTGTTCACCGTCTGCGCCACGGCGCCCGGGTCGAACTCCGGATCGCGCGCGCAGCCGTTCATCTCCGCAAAGCGCGCCGCGTTCCAAAGCTTGGTGCCGAAATTTCGGTAGCCCTCGACCCGGCTCTTCGAGAGTTTGATGTCCCGGCCCATGGCGGCCATGGAGGTGAGCGTGAAGCGCAACGCATCCGCGCCGTAGACGTTGATCATGTCCAGCGGGTCCATGACGTTGCCGAGGGATTTGGACATTTTCTGCCCGTCCTCATCCCGCACCAGGGCGTGGATGTAGACATCGCGGAACGGAACCTCCGGCGCGCCGGCCCCGTCCTTCATGAAATGCAGCCCCGTCATCATCATCCGCGCGACCCAGAAAAAGATGATGTCGAAGCCCGTCACCAGCACGGCGGTGGGATAGTATTTCTCAAGCTCCGGCGTCTGATCAGGCCAGCCGAGCGTGGAGAAGGGCCATAGCGCCGAGCTGAACCAGGTGTCGAGCACGTCCTCATCGCGCGTGAGCGCTGTCGGCGCGCCATAATGCGCCTCCGCCGCCGCCAAGGCCGCCGCCTCGTCCAACTCGCAAAACGGCGCGCCATCCGGCCCGTACCAGACGGGGATCTGATGCCCCCACCAAAGCTGACGGGAGACGCACCAGGGCTCGATGTTCTCGAGCCACTGATAGTAAGTCTTCTCCCAATTCTTCGGCGCGAACACCGTCGCCCCGCCGCGCACCGCCTCCAGCGCGGGACCCGCCAAAGTTTTGGCGTCCACGAACCATTGATCGGTCAGATATGGCTCCAGCGGCGTCTTGGAGCGGTCGCCATGGGGCACTTGGTGGGGATGGTCGTCGATCCCATCCAACAGGCCCCGCTCTGACAACAGATCGACGACGCGAAGGCGGGCCTCAAAGCGGTCGAGCCCGTCCATCGCCAAGGCTTCAGGCTCCGGCGCGCAGTCAGCAAGGAACGCCTCATTGTCCGCCAGCGCCATGGTCGCTTTTGGGCCCATCACATTGATCAGACCCAGGCCCGTGCGCTTGCCGACCTGGAAGTCGTTGAAATCATGGGCCGGCGTGATCTTCACCGCCCCGGTGCCCTGCTCCGGGTCGGCGTAGTCGTCAGCGACGATGCGAATGCGGCGGCCAACCAGCGGCAGGATCGCCTCGCGCCCCACCAGGTCTCGATACCGGGGATCGTCCGGGTGCACCGCGACGCCAGTGTCGCCCAGCATGGTCTCGGGCCGCGTGGTGGCGACCACCAGGTAATCCCGCTCCTCGAATTCGGTGGGCGCGCCCGCCTCGTCGAAGGCGATGGGATGGCGATAGCTGCCGCCGTCGGCCAGCGGATATCGAAACCGCCAAAGCTTGCCGCCGGTCTTCGATGGGCGCACCTCGACCTGCTCCACTTCGAGATCGGAGATCGCCGTCTCGAAATGCGGGTCCCAATTCACCAGGCGCTTGTCGCGATAGATCAAGCCTTGCTTGTAGAGCGAGACGAACACCTCGCGGACCGCTCGGCTTAAGCCCTCATCCATGGTGAAACGGTTGCGCGACCAGTCACATGACGCGCCGAGGCGCTTGAGCTGCTCGATGATCAACCCGCCCGACTGCTCTTTCCATTCCCAAATGCGCGCGACGAACGCCTCGCGGCCGAGTTCGCGACGGGAGGGCGCGCCATCCCGAGCCAATTGCCGCTCAACCACCATCTGCGTGGCGATGCCCGCATGGTCTTGGCCGGGCTGCCACAGCACGTCGTCTCCCTGCATGCGCCGCCAACGGGCCAGAATGTCTTGCAGCGTGTTATTGAGCGCATGACCCATATGGAGCGAGCCGGTGACGTTGGGCGGCGGGATGACGATGCAGTAGCCCGGCGCGTCCGGTCGCGCGTTCGCCCCGGCGCGAAAGCACTGCTCTGCGTCCCAAAAGGCGGCGATCCGAGGCTCGGCCGCGCCCGGGTCAAAGGTCTTATCGATGGTCATGGATGAGGTCGCTCGTCCTAGCGTCGTATCCGCAGCTGCGCCTCTCCTAACGCGCCCTCGGCGCGGCAGGAAGTCTGGAGCGCAATGGGCCCGCGCGCCGAACCTTTTCGATCACTGGTCCTTGGGCTTCTGGGCGAGCCGCGCCATTTCCTCGCGAACCAGGTTCTCAAGGAGCTGAGGCAGGTTCTCTTCGAGCCACCCCGCGAGCAAAGGCCGTAGGCTTTCCGCCGACCCTTGCGACGCCGCCTCGGGGCTCTCTTCTCCAGCCCGCGGCGCGGGGGCCGCGTCCAACGCGGCGCGCTCCTCTCCGGCGGGTTCAAGCGCCTGCAACGCCAACTCTTTCGGGCCCGGTCGCGCCGCTGAGCGCTCCGCTTCCGCGCCGCCGTCCTGCGCCGTATCCTCCGCCGCGGGCGCACGCCAACCGATCAAGCGCGCAATGCCCGGATGGGGGGCCGCCCCCTGATAGGTGCCGGAGCCGGCGTCGTGATTACGCTGAGCGGCGTCCCGCACCATCGCCCCGATCTCCGCCAAGGTGCGCACCGCGCCGGGCCCGGGCGCGTTTCTCGGGTCATCGGGAACGCTGCTCGAGCCCGCGGGGCCCGGCGCGACGGCGGGCTCCGAACGGTCGCCCACCGGCACGACCTCCGCCACCTCCACGACGGTCTCATCGAGCGGCGCCCGCGCTATCGCTGCGTCGCCGTCAAGCGGCGTGGCGTCGCCGGGCCCGAGCGGCCCGGAGGCCGGGGCCGCCTCGCCGGTGGTGTCAGGGGCGTCTTCTGGAGCGTCTTCTGGGGCGTCTGGTTCGGCCGAGCCCGCGGCGGTTGAGCCGCTCTCTGGCGCCGCGAGACCGGCTTGCGGCTGATAGGGCTGCGCGGCCTCAAGAACCGCCTCCGCATCGGGCAAAGCCTCAACGGGAAAGGCGACTAAATCTTCCGTCGCCTCGGCGTCACATTGAACCGTCGGCCGCTGGGCGAGGTCGGAGGCTGTCAGCCCCGCGCGCGGCGGCCCGACTTGAGCGGACTCACTGGCCAAAGCCGGGTTCTGGAGCGTGTCGGCGGCCATTTGAGCGCCGTCGAGCGCTTCTTGCGCCATCGTCAAAAGCGCTTCCAGCTCGCCCCAGGCGGCGCCCCGCGTCGCGGGCGCGTCCCCAGAACTAAGCGCTCTCGTCTCCGACAGCGCGCCGCCGGGAGACGACGCTTCTGACGCCGCCCGGGTCCCACTCAGCGCCTGCGCGCCACGGAGCAATTCGTCGGCGAGCGCGTCAACATCGATCTCGGGATCATCCGGCCACTCGTCGACCGGCGCGCGTGGCGGCGGCGACACGGTCTCAAAACGCCTGGCCAACGCCCGGCGTCGCGCCGCCGCGTCGCGCTCGGCGTTCGCCTCGGAGATGCGCCCTGACCCCGGTGAGGCGCTTGGATCGGAGAGATCACCCGCGCCGCTCCCCCCGTCGCTCGACCATTCTTCGGCCATGGGCTCGCGCATCAAACGTCGAATGGAGGATAGGATCTCGCGCATGTCGCGTTGCGCGTCCGCCGCGAACGCGCCGAGTTCTAGAATGTCTTCCCGCCGCCCCCGCCCCGGGTCGGCCACGGCCGGCTTAGCGGCCGACGCGGCTCTTGAGCCCGGCCCACCGCCGCTCGCTTCGTCGGTCATGGCCTGTCCGTTCGTCTCAACGCGCAACACCTGCGGCAAGACGCGCGGGGCGGTCAATCCTGGAATTCAACGTCTCCCTCCGCGCCCGGGATAAAGGAAGCGGGATCGTAGTCTTCAGTGGGCATGAAGTCATCGAAGGTGCCGGAGAACGGGCTTTGAACACTTTGATACTGCGCTTCAACGTCCGGCCGGGCCACATCGAGAGAGAGCCGTTCAATGGACAGCACGCCAATGGCGGACAGCAAGGTGTAGGCGTTGACCTGCTCACCCGAGCGTGAATTCACCAGCGCCACTTGGCTGTCGAGCAGTCGCTGCTGCTCCTCCAACACGTCCAGCGTGGTGCGAGAGCCGACCTTGGCCTCCTCGCGCACGCCGTCTAGCGCGATCTGGTTGGCGCGCACCGCGGCCCTGTTGGATTGGATCGTGGCGCGGGATGTCTGCAAATCTTCCCATGCGATGCCGACGGCTTCGAGGATCTGTCGCGTCACACTGAGCAGCTCCTGAAAGCGCTGGCTCTCCAGGGCCTGGTTACGCCGGACATTACTGCGCAGCGCGCCTCCCTGATAAAACGGCACCGTCACGTTTACGGTGGCGCTGGCCGTGCGGAGGCCTGAGGTGTCATTGACGCTCTCCGAAGCGGCCGTGCCGGACGCCTGCAGATCAACCTGCGGAAGCAAGGCCCCGCGCGCCTGATCGACGGAGAAGCTGGCGGAGGAGACCGCCGCCCGCGCCGCGAGGATGCTCGGATGGTTCCGCCGAGCGATCTCCCGCGCCTCTTCCAAGCTCCGCGGCAGCTCCGGAAGCGGCGGCAACGGGGCCAATTCGCCGGGCCGCACGCCCACGGCGCGCAGATAGGTTTCGCGCGCGGACCGGAGCGAGCCCTGTTGCTGAGCCAGATTGGCTTGGCTGGCCGCGAGCGAGGCTTCCGCCTGGGCCACATCGGTTCGCGTCACCTCACCGACGTCAAAGCGATCCCGGGCCGCCTGGAGCGACCTACGGTTCAAACGCAGATCGTTCTTGCCGAGATCGACGTTTTCGGCGGCCTGGACCACGCCGATATAAGCGGTGATGGCGTTGAGCAGCGTGATCTGTTCGGTCTGCCGAACAGTTTCCCGACCGCTCCGCACGCCGGCGAAGGCGCTTTTCACGGCGTTCTGCGTTTGAAATCCGTCGAACAGCGGCTGGGACGCCGTAACCGTGACAGAAGTGGGGCGCGTGTCGGCGTCTCCGGTGAAGGACTCGGAATTGTCCGTGTAGCTGTACCCGGCGCTGCCCGTTCCCGTGAGCGATGGACGCAGCCCGGAGCGCGCCAGCGACACATCCTCGTTCAGGCCGCGGAGCGTTTCATACTGGCTCTGCAAATCCGGGTTGGTGCGGAGCGCCGTTTCTAGCGTCGAGCGCAGATCTTCCGCGGACGCTGTGGGCGCGCCGACGCCCAGGGCGAGCGCGGCGGACAGCGCCGCGGCCGGGACCACGCGGGTCAGGCCGCGCCAGACGCCCTTTCGGGAGCCCGCTCGTCCTGGAAGAAACTGATGATACCCAACCATATGCTCGCCATCCTCGGTGACGCCGCCGCCCTGCGCCGCGTCGATATTCTGCGCATTGTCCCCCGCACCCTCGGGCCCAGACGTCGATGGGACGCCCAAGCGTTCAGAGAGGTGCCGCCGTATGCTTAAAATTGAGTGTGCCTCGCCGATTGGCGCGCCAAAGTCGCGCCGACGCTCACGCGTCGACTGCGCGGTCCTCCAGGCGGTGGTCCGATGGTGTGCGGCGGCCATGGCCCCTGCGCTCCCTCGACGATTTTCCCACCCATCACCCGCTCAGCACACCATATGGCGTCCCGCCCGTCAGGGCTCACCCCAGCCGTCGATGCGGCGGTCTTACTTCGGTGAATTCTCCGCCGCGTTGTGAATTTACCATAGGCGAAGGGTATTCAGTCGCAGCTTGGGCCTTCGATCGCCTCCGCCACCGCCAAATCCAGGGCGTCGGCGCGCTCTGTGGCGAGGGATCCCATCGCCGCCGGGCGCCAATGACGGCGGAACGCGTCCAGGAGCGCCGCTTCGTTCCAAGGACCATAGCCAATCGCGGCGAGGCGCGCGGCGAACCGGTCCCGCCGCGCTTCCGGGGCCAGAGCAGCGGCTCGGGCGACGGCCGCGCTGTCCAGTCGCATGACGCGGGGGAGCGGCGCAGCCAAGCCGGCGCGCGCCAACCGGCCCCAGTCGAACTTCTCGCCGGGGTCGATCTTTCGTCCCGGCGCCACGTCGGAATGGCCGAGCACTCCGCTCGGATGGATCCGCCATTGCCCCAGGATCGAGGCGAGCAGCTTTGTCAGGGCGTCCATCTGCGGCTGCGGGAACGGCGCGCAGGCGCGCGCCCCACCAGCGACGCTCGAAGAATGGCCAGGATGGGCCAATTCGATCCCGATCGCGCGACTGTTCACATCCTTGGCCAAATCGCCAGCGGGCCCGCCATCGCCCATCACGCCCCAATGCGCCGTCCCCGCATGCCAGGCCCGGGCCCGCTCTTCCACCAACCGCCAGATCAGACCGTCGGCGCCGACGAGGTAATGCGCGCTCACCTCCGAGGCGGGGTCCGTCAGGCGCCGCAACGCCGCCTCGGCGCTCGCCATATCGGTGTAGTGCAGCACCACGAGGTCAGGCGCGTCGACGCCGCGGCGCGGGCCGAAATTTGGGCTCGGCCGCTCAATCACCCGCATCGCCGCGCCTCCCGTTTTCCGCCCCACAAGGCGGGGCGCTTTAGCCCGTCGGATCACCGTCCAGCGCCACCTCCTGCAGCGGCTCTAAACCGTTAAACCACACCGACGCGTAGCTCGTCGTGTACGCGCCGGCCGAGGGCAGCGCCACCTTGTCTCCGGCGCGGAGGCCGAGCGGCAAGGCCACGGGCTGGCGCTCATAGAGCACATCGGCGCTGTCGCAGGTCGGCCCCGCCAACACGCAAGGGCCCGTGGGCTCGCCGTCGCGGTCTGTCAGCACGCGGTAGCGGATCATCTCGCCCTCGGCTTCGGCGAGGCCGCCGAATTTGCCAATGTCGAGATACACCCATCGCCGCGCGTCCTGGTCGGATTTACGGCTCACCAGAAGGACTTCGGACTGGATCGCGCCGGCGTCCGCCACCAAGCCGCGGCCCGGCTCGGCGATGATCCGGGGCCGCGCCTCGCCCAGCGCGTCCCGCAGCATGGCCGTGACGGCGGCTGCGTAGGATCGCATGGGCAGGGCGCCGTCGGCGTATTTGGCGGGGAAGCCGCCGCCGATATTCAGCAATTCGAACGGGAGCCCCCGCAGCGCGAGCCGTCGCCAGACCTGCGCCGCCCGCTCCACGACCTCACGCCACCCTTCCGGATCGCGCATTTGACTGCCCACATGGAAAGCCAGGCCGATGGGCCGCAATCCCATCTCCTGCGCGCGCAGGCACAGCCGCTCCGCCATCTCCGGCGCGCAGCCGAACTTGCGGCTGAGCGGCCAGTCGGCGTCGGATTTCTCCACGAGCAACCGGCAAAAGACGGACGCGCCGGGCGCGGCGCGCGCGATTTTGGCCAACTCCTCTTCGGCGTCGAAGGCGAACAGGCGCACGCCGGACGCCTGGGCGAAAGCGATGTCCGCCTCCCGCTTGATGGTGTTCCCGAACGACATGCGCTCCGGCGCGACGCCGAGCGCCAGACAGCGCGCGATCTCTCCGCGGCTCGCCACGTCAAAACCAGCCCCAGCGTCCCGCAGACGCGCCATCACCCTGGGATGCGGGTTCGCTTTCATGGCGTAGAAGATCTCCGCCGCGCCAAGCCCCGACCGCAACTCCGCATAGGCCTCGGCCACCAAGCTTAGATCGACCGCCAGCCGCGGCCCCTCATAGGGCGTCTCCGCGAAATACCGGGTTATCGCCGGCGACAGGGCGCCCCGGCGCGCCTCAAAATCAGCGCGACCGATGTCTTGTGGCGAATGATCAGCGGCGCCCGCGGCCGACGATTGCGCCCGAGCGGCCCCATGGGTTTGCACGGCCACGGCCACATCCTCCAAGCTCGCACCCCCGAAGCGCGCGGGAGACGTCGCACTTTTCGAAGATGGGTCCCCGTGGCGCGGCTGAGACACCCCAGAGTCGCGCCGCCATTCCCAAGAGACGTTACCGTCGCCACCCGCCGCTAAGCGCCTCAAGGGCGTTAATCGGCGCGCGGGGCGCGTGCGTTGGCGTCAGGCGGGGACGTATGGGGCGTCGCCGGGGCGAAATCAAGCGCGCCGCCACCTGGCTCAGCCCTTGAGCGCCACTATTCTCCGCGGCGGGCCGGTCGATTGCGCCGCTCCCGCGCCGCCGGGCTCTCTGCGGCCACGCCCAAGGCCGCGCGGAGCGTTTTGGCGCGCACCTCATCCACCGCGCCCGCGGGCAGGTCGCCCAGCTGAAACGGGCCATGGGCGATGCGGATTAAGCGGTTCACACTCAAGCCCACCGCCTCCATGGCGCGCCTTATCTCCCGATTGCGTCCCTCGCGAAGGCCGACGGTGAGCCAGGCGTTGGCGGCCCCTGCGCGGCCCGGCTGCGGCGGGTCGAGGCTGATCTCCATGGGCTGGTACAGCACCCGCTCGCCCCGCGGCCCCGGCACGGCGATCCCCTCTTTCAACGGGGCCAGACGCTCGGCGCTGGGCCGCCCCCGAACGCGGACCCGATACCGCCGCAGCCATCCCGCCGCCGGCAGCTCCAAATTCCGCTTCAGACCGCCATCATTGGTCAGCAGCAACAGCCCCTCTGAAGAGAGATCGAGCCGCCCGACCGGCATGACCCGCGGCAAACCCTGCGGCAGCGCGGCCGAGAGGTCGGGGCGTCCTTGCTCGTCTCGGGCGCTGGTCACGACGCCGGCCGGCTTGTGGTACCGCCACAGCCGCGGCGGTTCGGGTTCCGCAATGGGGCGGCCATCCACCTCCACCAGATCGCTTGGCGCGACGCGCACCGCGGGGCTGTCCAGCCGGCGCCCGTTGACCGCCACGCGCCCCGCCTCGATCAGCCGCTCCGCGTCCCTCCGGGAGGCGACGCCGGCGCGGGAGAGGACTTTGGCGATGCGATCGCCCGGCTCCGCAGGGCTCGCGCCGTGGCCCTCGCTCCCTTCTTGAGCGCGATGCTCGCGCGCCGCGCCGCGCCTCCGCTTGCGATTGTTCGGCGGATCTGATGGGTCGAGGTCGGACATGGCTCGTCTTCTATCGGCGTGGCGCCCATCCTGTCGATGCGCGCGAAAACAGGACGTTCGACGGCGAGAGACGGCCCGGCCGTGGGACGTTTCAAACAAGTGCAAAGAGAGAGGCCGATAGAGATGACGGCGCCGTCTTTGACCGCAGGGCCGCTCACGGGAAGGCCGCTCCATCGCGGCGATTGGGGCTTGATCCTCGCCTTGCACAGCGACGCGGAGAGCGGTCGATGGCTGCTGCCGCCGGGCGAGCAGGCCTCTGAAGACCGGGCGCAGCGCGTGGCGGCGAATTTCGCGGAGCATTGGCTCGCCGAAGGGTTTGGGCCGTATCTCTGGAGCGTGCGCGGGCGCCCGGTCGGTTATGCCGGCCTCAGACGCTCCCGGCTCGACGGGCTGCCCGAGCTTGAGGCGCTGTGGGCGATGGAGCCGCGCCATTGGGGTCGCGGCTATGCGACCGCCGCGGCTGGCGCGGCCTTGGCGGCCGACGGACCCTACCCGGGCGACGACCTGTCCGTCGCCGCTTGGACCCTGCCCGACAACGCCGCCTCCCTCCGCGTCATGGCGAAGCTCGGCTTCCGGCCCGAGCGAGAAACTCTCTGGGCGGGGCTCCGTCATATCGTGCATCGGTGGCGGCCCGATGGCTGGTGACGTTTGGGCGGTGGAGACAGAGCGCTGAGATGACGCCTTTTCGCTCTTACATGGGGGAAGCGCTCGCGGAGGCCCGTCGGGCGGCGGAGGCGGGAGAGACGCCCGTCGGCGCGGTGGTGGTGGACCCGGCTCGGGGCGTTGTCCTGGCGGCGGCGGGCAACCGGCCTCGCGCGCTCCATGACCCCACCGCCCATGCGGAGATCCTGGCGCTGCGCGCCGCATGCGCAACGCTTGGCTCAGAACGCCTGCCGGGATGCGATCTCTGGGTGACGCTGGAGCCGTGCCCGATGTGCGCCGCAGCCATCGCCGAGGCGCGCATCGCCCGGCTCTATATTGGGGCGACGGATCCGAAGGGCGGCGGCGTCCTCAACGGGCCGCGCCTCTATGACGCGCCCGGCGCGCGCTGGCGGCCGGAGGTGTATGGCGGCTTTCAAGAGGAGGAATGCGCCGCGCTGCTGCGGGATTTCTTCGGCAAGTTGCGCGGGCGCTGAGCGGCAGGTTCCGTCAGCCGCGCCAGCGGCTTATAGGGGCGGGCATGACGATAGATCCGACCTCAGCCGCCCCCGCCTCCAATCCACTTGCGAACGCCCTCTGCGCGCCGCTCGCCTCCCGAGGCGGGCCGCTGTTGCACCTGGAAGACGGCTCAAGCCGGACCGGCGCTGAGGTGGACGGCGAGACCCGCCGCATCGCCGCCGCGCTGCGCGCCGCAGGCGTTGAGCCCGGCGACCGGGTGGCGGCGCAGGTGGAGAAGTCCCCCGCGGCCCTGTCGCTCTACCTCGCCTGCCTGCGCCTTGGCGCGATCTACCTGCCGTTGAACCCCGCCTACACGGATGTGGAGATCGCCTATTTTGTTGAGGACGCCGAACCGGCCGCGCTCGTGTGCGATCCGCGGCGGGCGGCGGGGTTGAGCGCCGTGGCGGGGGGCGCGACGATCTTCGAGATGGACGCAGACGGGCGCGGCCCGCTCACGGCCGGTGGCGCGGCGTTTGACGCGATCACGCCGCGCTCGCCTGACGATGTGGCCACGATCCTCTACACCTCGGGCACCACCGGACGCGCGAAGGGGGCGATGCTCAGCCATGGCAACCTGCTCGCCAACGCCGAGACGCTGCGCGCCTGCTGGCGGTTCACGGCGGAGGACGTGCTGCTCCACGCGCTGCCGCTGTTCCACGCCCATGGGCTCTATGTGGCGGCGAATGTCTCACTGCTGGCGGGCGCGCAGATGATCTTTCTGCCGAAATTCGAGCTGGAGAGCCTGCTCGCCGCCCTGCCCCGCGCCACGGCGCTCATGGGCGTGCCGACTTTCTACACGCGGCTTCTGGCTGATCCGCGCCTCTCCCGGGAGACGGCCGGACATCTCCGGGTGGCGATTTCCGGCTCGGCGCCGCTCTTCGCGAGCACCTGGGAGGCGTTCAAAGCGCGCACCGGGCTGGAGATCCTGGAGCGTTACGGCATGACCGAGACCAGCATGAACGCCTCCAATCCCTATGAGGGCGCGCGCAAGCCTGGGACAGTGGGGCCGCCCCTGCCCGGTGTTGAGGCGCGGGTGGTCGACGCGGACAGCGGCGCGCCCCTGCCCGTCGGCGAGGCAGGGGCGCTGGAGGTCCGCGGGCCCAACGTGTTCAAGGGCTACTGGCGCATGCCGGCGAAGACCGCCAGCGAGTTCCGCGAGGACGGCTTTTTCATCACCGGCGACCTCGCCCAGGTTGACGCCGACGGCTACCTCACCATCGTCGGCCGCGCCAAGGATCTGGTGATCAGCGGCGGATATAATGTGTACCCGAAGGAAGTGGAGGACGCCCTCGACGCGCTGGAGGGTGTCGCGGAATCAGCCGTTTATGGCGCGCCGCACCCCGATTTCGGGGAGGGCGTCGTGGCCGAAATTGTGCGGGACGTCGGGTCAGCGGCGGCGCCGAGCGAGACGGAGATCATCGCCGCCATACGGGAGCGGCTCGCGGCCTACAAAACGCCCAAACGCGTGTTCTTCACGGACGCCCTGCCGCGCAACGCCATGGGAAAGGTGCAGAAAAAACTGCTGCGGGAACGTCGAGCGGATCTGTTCGTCGAGACGGGCGACCGCGCGTGAGCCGTCCCTCCCCGCCCCCCATCTTCGGCGCGCCATGCTTGCACCGGGCTCAGCGAGCCCTTAGCGATAGGCTCTAGAGCGCGCGGCGGAAGCTGCGCGCGCTTTTGTTTTTGCGCGTTGATCCCGCCGCGGAAGACGCGCCGACCCGGGGAAGAAAATGCCCAAGCGCTGGTATGCGGTGAGCGTGCTGTCCAATTTTGAGAAGAAAGTCGCCGAGGCGATCCGCGACGGCGTCACCCAACACAATCTCAGCGACGTCATTGAAGATGTCGTGGTGCCCACCGAAGAAGTGGCCGAGTTGCGGCGCGGGCGCAAGGTGACCGTGGAGCGCCGGTTCATGCCTGGCTACGTGCTCGTGCATTCCGACCTGACGGACGAGGCCTACCACCTCATCAAGAACACGCGGAACGTGATCGGCTTTCTCGGACCGCAAGGCAAACCCATGCCGATGCGGGATGAAGAGGTGGCGCGCATGCTCCATCAGGTCGAGGAGAGCGCGGAGCGCGGCGCGCCGGAGATCCTCTACGAGATCGGCGAGCAAGTGAAGGTCATCGACGGACCGTTCGAGAGCTTCATGGGCTTGGTCGAGGAAGTCGACCAGGACAATGCGCGCCTGAAGGTGACCGTCTCCATCTTCGGCCGGGCGACGCCGGTGGACCTTGAGTACACCCAAGTTCAAAAGTCGGACGGCTGAAAACGACCGCTCGGCGCGTTGTTCGGCGCATTCCAGTTGCATCGCCGCGCGGCGGCGCGTAGGCGAAGCGCTCTCGCGCGCCTGCGTGCGGGGTCGTCGTGGGAGAGACGGGCAGGCTAACGCCGGTGCGGGCTCGAACCACTCATGGGGCGGCGGAGCGCTTGAGGCCCTCCCCGCGATCGGATCCGCGCCCGCTTCTGGGCCGGGACGGAAGGGAGCGCCGCGTTGCGGCGACTTATGATTTATGGCTAAAAAAGTTGCGGGGCAGCTGAAGCTGCAAGTGCCCGCGGGCAAGGCGAACCCGTCGCCGCCGATCGGGCCGGCGCTTGGCCAGCGCGGCATCAACATCATGGAGTTCTGCAAGGCGTTTAACGCCAAAAGCCAGGACATGGAGCCCGGCGCGCCCTGCCCCACCGTGATCACCTACTATGTCGACAAATCCTTCAGCTTCGAGATCAAGACGCCGCCGGCGTCGTATTTTTTGAAGAAGGCGGCCAAGCTTAAGAGCGGCGGCGCGACCCCAGGGAAAGAAACCGCGGGCAGCGTGACTGTGAAGCAGGTGCGGGAGATCGCCCAGGCGAAGATGCAGGATCTCAACGCCAACGATGTGGACGCCGCGATGCAGATCATTCTCGGCTCCGCCAGGTCGATGGGCATCGAGGTCAAGGGCTGAGGAGGACGTCATGGGCAAGCCAGGAAAGCGCATCACGGCGCTCAAGAAGCCGCTGGTCGAAGGCGAGACGCATCCGCTCACCGAGGCGGTGAAGCTCGTGAAAAAGAACGCGACCGCGAAGTTTGATGAAACCATCGAGATCGCCCTGAATCTGGGCGTCGATCCCAAGCACGCCGATCAGATGGTGCGGGGCGTCGTGAGCCTGCCGAACGGCACGGGTAAGACCGTCCGCGTGGGCGTGTTCGCGAGGGGCGCCAAAGCGGATGAAGCGCGGGCGGCCGGCGCGGATGTTGTTGGCGCGGAGGATCTGATGGAGACCGTCCAGGGCGGGACCATCGAGTTCGACCGCTGCATCGCCACGCCGGACATGATGCCGATCGTCGGCCGGCTTGGAAAAGTGCTGGGCCCGCGCGGCCTGATGCCGAACCCGAAAATCGGCACGGTCACCATGGATGTGAAGAAAGCTGTCGAGGACGCCAAAGGCGGCCAAGTGCAGTTTCGCGTGGAGAAGGCCGGCGTGATCCATGCCGGCGTCGGCAAGGCGAGCTTTTCGGAGGACGCGCTTGAGACCAATGTTCGCGCCTTCATCGACGCCGTGACCAAGGCCAAGCCGACCGGGGCCAAGGGCACCTATATGAAGAAGATCGCGCTGACATCGACCATGGGCCCGGGAATTCGGGTGGACATCGCCTCGGTTTCCGAGTAGCGCACCGATCTCGCGGCGGGCTGGGCCAAGCGCCTCGCCCCCGCTCTCGTCGGAGACGTTGGGCGCGGCCGCCTCCCTGAGGCCGCCGCTTAATCTCCCAGCATAGACGGGGATATGACGCCGCCGCCTCGCGTATCGCGCGGGCCAAGACGTCCTTTCTCCTCTCCGGCAGCGTTGGAATTGAGCGCGGCCCCGCGCCAGGATGAGGAGAGCCGACGATGGATCGCGCTCAGAAAGCCGAAGCCGTCGCTGAACTCGACAAAGTGTTCTCCGACAGCGGAGCGATCATCGTTTGCCATTACGCGGGCATGACGGTCGCGGAGATGTCGGACTTCCGGTTGCAGATGCGGCAGGCGGGCGGCAGCGTGAAGGTCGCCAAGAACCGGCTCGCGAAAATCGCCTTGAAGGACAAGACCTGCGAGGGGCTGACCGAGCATCTGCAAGGCCAAACAGTGCTCTGCTACGCCGAAGACCCGATAACGCCGGCCAAGGTTGTCGACGCTTACGCGAAGGGCAACGAAAAGCTGGTGGTCGTGGGCGGCGCCATGGGCGCGGAAATCATGGACGCGGGGTGGCGTCGCCGCGCTGGCCAAGATGCCGTCGCGGGAAGAGGTGCTGGCCTCCATCGTGGGCTGTCTCATGGCGCCCGGGGCCAATCTGGCGGGCGCGATCGGCGCGCCGGCGACCAACCTCGCAGGGGTTGTGAAAACCTTGACCGAGCGCGACGGCGCGGAGTGACGCGTCGAAGAATGCTTCGGCAGTTTAGAGATAACGGCGCCGGCGGATGCGGGCGCTCACCGAGACACATCAGAAGGCGGACGAGACATGGCGGATCTTGAAGTATTGGCGGAAAACCTCGTGGGGCTGACCCTGCTGGAAGCCAACGAGCTGAAAAACATCCTCAAGGATAAGTACGGCATCGAGCCCGCCGCCGGCGGCGCTGTGATGATGGCGGGCCCAGGCGGCGGCGGCGACGCCGGCGCTCCCGCCGAGGAGAAGACCGAGTTCGACATTATTCTCCTTGAGGCGGGCGACAAAAAGATCAATGTGATCAAAGAGGTGCGTGCGATCACCGGGCTCGGCTTGAAAGAGGCCAAGGAACTTGTGGAAGCCGGCGGCAAAGCCGTGAAAGAGGCTGCTCCGAAGGATGAGGCCGAGGAAATCAAGAAGAAGCTTGAAGAGGCCGGCGCCAAAGTCGAGCTTAAGTGACGCGTTGAGGCGGGGCGCGCCGGGATGGCGCGTCCAACCGGCGGACGACGCGGCGCGGCGCCCATGAACAGGCGAGCGCTACCGCGGCGCCCGCTTTTCGTCTTTTTGCATTTGCAAACTGAGAAGGTTTGCTAAATAACGCCTCGTGGCCATGATTCACGACAGTTATTGTTGACGCGCAGTTGGAGCGTGCGACCGCAGAAGCGGGTGCGCGCTTTTTGGCGTTTCAGCCGATCTCGCATTTTCGAGACGCGCTGAACGAGGCATACGGGCGGCCGGCGCGTCATGCGCGGCGCCCCCCCGAGGAGGCCGCAGCACAGTATGGCTCAGACGTTCGCCGGTCGCAAACGCATCCGCAAGTTTTTTGGCGAAATCCGCGAAGTCGCGGACATGCCGAACCTGATCGAGGTCCAAAAGAGCTCTTACGATCTGTTCCTGCGCTCTGGCGACGGCCCTGAGCCGACGGATGGCGAGGGGCTGCAGGGCGTGTTTCAGTCTGTGTTCCCCATCCGGGATTTCAATGAGACCTCGACGCTGGAGTTCGTGCGCTACGAGCTTGAGGCGCCGAAATTCGACGTGGAGGAGTGTCAGCAACGGGATCTCACCTATGCGGCCCCTCTCAAGGTGACGCTCCGGCTGATCGTCTTCGAGGTGGACGAGGAGACAGGCGCGAAATCCGTCAAGGATATCAAAGAGCAAGACGTTTATATGGGCGACATGCCTCTGATGACGAACAACGGCACGTTCATCGTCAACGGCACCGAGCGCGTCATTGTCAGTCAAATGCACCGGTCCCCGGGCGTGTTCTTCGACCACGATAAAGGCAAGACGCACAGCTCCG
>JBCCTM010000014.1:0-21709 GCA_039198535.1 Pseudomonadota bacterium | reverse complement strand
GGCTGTTCAATGACGTCTCCGCGCTCACCCAGGATCCGGCGTCGCTCGAGACGGCGGCGGAGCTGCTGCAGCGCCATGGCGGCGCGGTCTGCTTGATGCACGCCCAAGGCGATCCTCAAACCATGCAGGACGCGCCGCGCTACGGCGACGTGCTGGCGGAGGTCGCCGCGTTTCTGGCGGCGCGGATGGACGCTGCGGAGGCGGCGGGCGCGCCGCGCTCGGCGCTGATCATCGATCCCGGCATCGGCTTTGGTAAGACCCTCCAGCATAATCTGGCTTTGTTGAACGGCCTGGGCGCGCTGCAGAGCTTGGGCGCGCCGCTGCTGCTCGGCGTCTCGCGCAAGCGTTTCATCGGGGCGCTCAGCGGCGAAGACGCGGCGGATCGGCGTCTGGCGGGGTCCCTGACGGCGGCGCTGCACGGGGTGGCGCAGGGCGCGCAAATCCTTCGCGTCCATGACGTGGCGGAGACGGTCCAGGCCCTGCGGGTTTGGCGAGGGTTGACGGCAGGGTCTGGATGACCGGTCGGCCGGATCGACCGGGCTGCGTGGCGATGCGGGATGATGAACCGGGCGGGACCCGGCGGGAGAACGACGGATGAGCAAGGCGCGCGGACGCAAATTGTTTGGAACCGACGGCGTGCGCGGCCGGGCCAACCAGCCGCCCATGACCGCGGAGATGGCGCTGCGCCTCGGCATGGCCGTCGGCAAGATCTTTCGCCAAGGCGACCCGCCGCACCGGGTGGTGATCGGCAAGGACACGCGCCGCTCGGGCTACCTGTTCGAATCCGCGCTCAGCTCCGGTCTCGTCTCCATGGGGATGGACGTCTACACCCTCGGCCCCGTGCCGACGCCGGCGGTGGGCATGCTCACAAAGTCGCTGCGGGCGGATCTCGGCGTCATGATCTCCGCGTCCCACAACCCCTTCCATGACAATGGCATCAAGTTCTTCGGGCCGGACGGCTTCAAGCTCGCCGACGCCAAGGAGGCCGAGATCGAGGCGGCGATGGCCAATGGGCTGCAAGACCATCTGGCCGGCGACCGGGGGCTCGGCCGGATCCAGCGGCTGGAGGACGGTCGCGCGCGCTACATCGAATTCGCCAAGGCGACTTTCCCAAAACAGCTCCGCCTCGACGGGCTGAAAGTGGTGGTCGACTGCGCCAATGGAGCGGCCTACCGGACCGCGCCGGAGATGCTGTGGGAGCTGGGCGCGGAAGTGGTGCCCATCGGCGTCGCGCCTGACGGCTTCAATATCAATGAGGGCTGCGGCTCCACCTCGCCCCAAAAGGCGCAGGTGGCGGTGATTGAGAGCGGCGCGCATCTGGGCGTGGCGCTCGATGGCGACGCGGACCGCGTGCATCTGATCGACGAGAAGGGCCAACTCATCGACGGGGACCAGTTGATGGGGCTGATCGCGTCGCGCTGGGCCCGGTCCGGCCGGCTGGCCGGGGGCGCGCTGGTGGCCACGGTGATGTCCAATCTCGGCTTGGAGAAATACCTTGAGGCCGAGGGCGTCGGTCTCACCCGAACCAAGGTGGGCGACCGATACGTGGTGGAGGAGATGCGGCGCTCCGGGTGTAATCTTGGCGGCGAGCAATCGGGCCATATCGTGCTGTCGGATTTCACAACCACAGGCGACGGAGCCATCGCGGCGCTGCAGGTGCTGGCGGCGCTCACGGAGGAGCAAAAGCCCGCCTCCGAACTCTGCCGCGTGTTCGACCCGTTCCCGCAGATCCTCCGCAATGTCCGCTATGGGGCCGACGCCAATCCCTTGGGCGCCAAGAGGGTCAAGGCCGCCATCGCCGCGGGCGAGGCGGCGCTCGGCGCCTCTGGCCGCTTGGTGATCCGCAAATCGGGCACCGAGCCCGTAATCCGGGTGATGGCGGAGGGGCGAGACCGCGCGGTGGTCTCGAAGGTCGTGGACGGGATCGTCGACGCGGTGGCCGAGGCCTGCGACGCGCCCGTGGCGTGAGGCGACGCGCAGGCGGTTCCGATCCCGAGGCGGAGCCTTCGGCCGCCGCCTCTCTGGCGGCGATGCTCGATCGGCCGCGCTTTCTTTTGGTCTTGGCGACGCTGTTCTGGGCGAGCAACGCCATCGCCGGCCAATTGGCGGTGGGCGAGGTCTCACCCATGGTGCTCACCTTCCTGCGCTGGAGCTTAGTCAGCGTCGGGCTCTGGGCGCTCTTTTGGCGGGACGCGGCGCCCACATGGCCCGTGGCGCGCCGGCATGCGGGCCGGATCATCGCCATGGCGGCGGTGGGCTTTGCAGGGTTCAACGCCCTTTTTTACGCCGCCTCCACGGCCACCACGGCGATCAATATCGGCGTGCTGCAGGGCTCGACGCCGGCGTTTGTGCTGGCCGGGGCGGTGTTGGCGGCCGGCGCTCGGCTCGACCGCGGGGCGGCGTTGGGCGTCGCTGTCACCTTGCTCGGGGTGTTGACCGTCGCGGCGCAAGGCGCGCCGCTGCGGTTGCTTGAGATCGGCCTCAACCCCGGCGACGCGCTGATGCTGGCCGCCTGCGTCTGCTATGCGGCCTACGCGGTGGCGTTGCCGAGCCGCCCGGCGATGCCGGCGTTGGCGTTTTTCATGTGGCTGGCGCCCTGCGCGGGGCTGGCCGCCGCACCGCTGGCGCTGGCGGAGGTCTCCTTGGGCCTGGGCCAGGCGCCGACGGCCCAAGGCTGGCTGATCACGCTGTGGATCGCCGTTTTCCCGTCATGCCTGAGCCAGCTTTGTTTCCTGCGCGCCGTCGATCAGATCGGGCCGCAACAGGCGGGCGTCTATGGCAATCTTGTGCCGGTGTTCACGCCCGTATTAGCGGTGCTGGTGTTGGGCCAGGCGTTCCACATCTATCACGCGGCGGCCCTTACACTCGTCCTCGGCGGCCTCTGGCTGGCGCAGCGGGGCCCACGAGAGATCGCTTAAATCATCCGCGCGGCGGCGGCGGCGCGCGACCGGGACGGAAAAGACGGGTCTCACCTTAGGCTGCGGGCGGGGCCTCCGCCGCCGCTTGACTGTCCGCCTCGGCGTCCTTCCGCTCTGCCGGAAGCTCTTGTTTGGACGCCGGCCCGCGATCTTCCGCCGTTCGCGGCGCGTCGAAGCCTTTGGCTTTGGCGTAGGCGGTGAAATAGCCCTGCATGATCGGAAGATGATCGACGAGGCGGCGAAAATCCTCCGCCTCCACCACCAGGGCGACGGCGTCCTCCACCGCACGGGCGTCGGCGGCGCGCAGGCCGGCCCCGAGCAGAGAGCGTTCGCCAAAATGCCCGCCGGCCTCCACCCGGCGCGTCCGCGGCTCCCCCGTCTCCGGATCGGTGTCACGGAGCTCGAAGGCGCCCTCCACCACGATGTAAAAGCCGTTCGAGCGGTTGCCGACTTCGAACACGCGGTCTCCCGCCCGGTAGCGCACATAGCGGGTGGTTTGCCGGGCGGAGACGCCGGCCTGCACGGTGCTCCGCCCAATGATCCAATCCAGCGCCCACCCCATGGCGACGCGGATTTTCGTGGCGAAACCCGGCATGAAGCCGAGGTAATACGTGCGCCAGAGCACCCAAGCCGGGAAGCCTTTCACCTTGACGCCGAACACATGGGCGACCCCACGCATGGAGCCAAGCGAGGCCATGGCGCCGCGGGATTTATATTCAAAGGGCGCGGTCGCCTCGCCCTGGAGCGTCGCCGCCAGATTGTCCGCCAATTGCGTCGCCTCGCGCACGGCGAATTGCGCGGTGGGCGGCGCGAAGTCCGTTCGATCTTCGGGCGCGTCAACCATGGGGATCAGAGCATTGTCCCCGATCGCCCAGACGTCCTCGCGCCCCGCGACCCGCAAATCTCGACGCACCTGGATGCGCCCGCCCGCGGCGGTCGGCAAATCCATCCGCCGCAGCAGCGCGGCGGGCGCGGCGCCGATGGTGGCCACCACGGTTCGCGCGCCGATCACCTCGCCTTCTGTGGTGACGATCTGCGTGCCCGTCGCCTCGCGCACCCCGACGCCGGTGCGCACCTCCACGTCGCGCCTGGCGAAGCTCTTCACCGTGTACGCCGCCAAGCTCTCCGGCATCTCCGCCAGGATCCGATCCGCGTATTCGATGAGCAGCAGTCGGATTTCCGAACGGTCCACATTGGGATAGTAAGAAAGCGAGCGGTCGATGAGCTCGCGCATCTCGCCGATGGTCTCCACGCCGGAGAAGCCGCCGCCGATCACCACGAAGGTCAGCAACTCGCGCTTCACTTCCGGCAGTGCGGTGATGTCGGCGTGCTC
Source organism: Pseudomonadota bacterium (assembly GCA_039198535.1). GTDB lineage: Bacteria > Pseudomonadota > Alphaproteobacteria > Rhodobacterales > Rhodobacteraceae > JALEGB01. Next base: position 17,458 of record JBCCTM010000014.1, on the reverse strand, counting down.
AAGCTTGTCGATGACGTGGTTGCGCAGCCGGTGGGCGTCCGCCAGCGTTTTCATCTGCAGGGCGTGGGCGTCCAGGCCCGGCACGGCGCTCAAATCCGTGTCCTGGCCGAGCGCGATCACCAGATGATCGTAGGGGAGCACGGTTGGCCGCCGCTGGAGGCCTTGAAACACGGTCACGGTTTTGGCGTCTGCGTCGACGCCATGGATTTGCGCCTGGCGCACGCGGACGCCGGGCAGCAATTGACGGAGCGGGGCGACGGCGTCCCGCGTGGTGACGCCGCCCGCCGCCACCTCTGGCAGCAAGGGCTGGAACACGAAGTAGTTGACCGCGTTCACCAGCTCGACCGCCGCCGACCGGCGTAAGCGACGCTGCAACGCTTTGGCCGCAAACATCCCCGCGAAGCCGCCGCCGAGCACCAGCACGCGCGGCGCAGTTGAAGCGGCGGGCGACGCCTGATGGTCTGAAGCTGCAAGGGGCGTCGCCATTCTCTCGTTCCTTCTGTCGTCAGCGCCTATGAAGCGGCTGCGCCGCTTGGCAGATAGGGGATCACTCCGGCCACGTCCTGATCGTCGATGACCGTGAACTTGCTGGTGGAGCCGGCGCGCCGCGCGGCTGAGATCTCCGCATAGTCCGGATCGGCGTGAAAAGCTTTGGCCGCGTCGGTGTTGGGGAATTCCAGGATCACCATGGCGGAGACGTCGCCTCGCTCGCCCTCGACCACCTCGATATTGCTCGTGCGCGACAGATAGCGGCCGCCATGCTTCTCGGCGATGATATGCACGCGGCTCGTGTATCCAGGCAGCCAGCTGTCATCATGGATGGCGGTCTCAACGATCAAATAAGCCGGCATACGTCGTCTCCCTTAGCTTTTTCCGCGCGTTCCCTCCGCGCCGGCGGCCCCCGGTCTTCCGCCGGTTCGCCCGCCTTTACTTCGTCTTACGCCCAACGCCCGCCCTCTCCCCGTTTGGGAACGGCGTGCGCTCGGGCCTAGATCTCGTGGCCCACACAAGATCTTGCAGGCGAAATCAAAAACAGTCTAGATACGCCCACAGCGCCCATGAGAGGCGCGACTGATATTGAGGCTAAAATGAACCTGTTGAAAGGGGGCGCGTGGATCGGCGCGCTCCTGGTGGGGGCCGCCGTGTTCGCAGCCGCCTCCAATGTGGACGGGGCGGGGCGGAGCGCCAGCGGCGATGAACGGCTTGCAACCGTGGCGCGTGTCATCGACGGCGACACCTTTGTCACCTCCGACGGGGCGCGCATTCGGGTCCGGAACTTCGATACGCCGGAATTGCGAGGCCATGCCTGCCCGGAGGAGCGCGCCGCGGCCGAGGGCGCGCGTCGCGCGGCGCGCCAACTTCTGACGGCGCAAACCGTCCGACTTCGGGTGTCCAACCAGGACCGCTACGGCCGGTTGGTGGCTGATGTGGCGGTTCTACGCGGCGACGGCGAGTTGGACTTTGTGTCCACCATGGTGGCCACGGGCCATGGCGCGCGTTGGGAGTATGGACGCGAGCGTCAACCCATTTGGTGCCCGCAACTCGCATCGCGCTGATCAACGGATGACGCGCGCCTGCCGTCAGGAACCGGCGCGCAGGCTGTTGAGGTAGGCGTCAATCGCTTCGTCCGTCGCGGCGAGCGCCGCGCCGCCCTTCTCCAGATAAAGCAGCGCAGCCTCGCTCAGCAGCGCGTTTAGAAGACGCGCCGACACTTCCACGGAGGAGATCGTAATTTCCCCCGCCTTTTGCGCCGCCTCTAAGCTTGTGGTGAGCGCAGCGAGAGAATTCTGATCCTCCAGCAGTTTGACCCGGCGCGCGCCAAGGCCTTGCGGGCCGATTTCAAAGAGCATCCTCGCGATCTCAGGTTTCCGGATTTCCGCGAACCACGCCCGTGCGGCTGCGCGCAATTGCTCGAGCGCGCTGGCGTCTGGGTCCGTTTGCGCCTGCGCGGCGTCGATCGCCTGGCGCGAAGCCTCGAGATAAATCGCCTCCAGCACCGCCTCTTTTGACGCGAAGTGATGATATAAAGCGCCCTTACTGACCGCGGCCGCCTCTAAGATCTGCGCCATCGACGTCTCGGCGTAACCCTGGTCGATGAACAGTCGACGCGCGGCCCCGAGTAAGGCTGCCCGTGTTTTCGTTCTGCGTTCTGATTGCGTCGCCATGGTTCGCTTTGCACTGGCTCACTTTACATCGACGCTTCTCGATCATAAAACAAACCAACGGTCGGTTTTATGGAGGCGCAAATGCCGGGGCTGGATGATAAGAGAATGCAGGCGTTGGACGCCATGCTCGGGGCGTGGAACGCGGCTGAGCCCGAATTGGCGCGTCGGCTCCTGGACGAAGCTTTGGCGCCGGGCGTCGTGTTCGTCGATCCAAACTACGAGATCGAGGGGATCGACGCATTCGAAGCGATGGTCTTAGCCCTCAGGAAAGCTCAGCCCGGGCATGTGGCGAGCCGAACCAGCGACGTGGACGCCCATCACGACGTCTGCCGATATGCGTGGCGCGTCACTCTCCCCGACGGATCCCATCAGAACGGCATGGACGTCACGCGCTTCGATGCGGACGGCAAAGTGCTGCGCGTGGACGGTTTTTTCGCGCCGAGCACCCAGAAAAACGGGGGTAATCCGGGACCCTCAGGAGGCGAGGATGCACAGGCGCGTCCTTAGCTGGACGGGTCCACGCCCAGCTTACGCCGCCAGGCCAGCAGACCTCGGGTGGAGGGGTCCACCTCCGCCCAACTCGCCTCATCCTCCATGCGCGGCAGCAGGTCATCCGCCAGGTTTTTGCCGATCTCGACGCCATACTGATCGAAACACTCGATCCGCCAGATCACCGCTTGGGTGAAAATCTTGTGCTCGTAGAGCGCGATCAGACGGCCCAGGGTGCGCGGATCGAGCCGACGATACATGATCGTGGTCGACGGGCGGTCTCCGGGGCAGACCATATGAGAAGCCAGGCGGGCCTCGCCGTTGATTTTCTTGCCGGCCGCTTTTGCCTTGGCGGACAATTCGGCCGCGGCCGCCTCCGCGTCCCGCCCATCCATCAGCGCTTTCGATTGCGCCAGGCAATTCGCCAGCAGCACCTTTTGGCCTTCCGCCGCCGGTGTGGTGCTTTCGACGCCCACCAGGAAGTCGATCGGGGCGACATCGGTGCCTTGATGGAGTTTCTGGAAGAACGAATGCTGCGTGTTGGTCCCGGCGCCGCCAAAGACGATGGGGGCGGTGTGCTGGCCCACCGGCGCGCCGTCTCGCGTCACGGTCTTCCCGTTGCTCTCCATTTCAAGCTGCTGAATGTATTCGGGAAACGCCTCCAGCCGGCTTTCATAGGCGGCGACGCCATAGGCCGGCAGGTTTTGCACATTGCGCCGCCACACGCCGATCAGGGCCAAGAGCACCGGCAGATTGCGCGCCGTGGGCGCTTCGATGAAGTGCCGGTCCATATCCGCGCCGCCCGCGAGGAACTCTTCGAAATTGCGACGTCCGACGCGGATCGCGGCGCACAGGCCCATGGACGACCAAATCGAGAAACGCCCGCCGGCCCAGTCCCAAATCTGGAAAATGTTCTCGGTGGCGAGCCCGAGCGCTCGCGCGCGGTCGGGACGCGCGGTGATGGCGCAGAAATGCTTGCCCACAGCCTCAGGGCCCAAACGCTGCTGCGCCCATTCGAGCGCCATCTCCAGATTGAGCGCGGTCTCATGGGTGGTGAAACTCTTGGAGGCGGTCAGGAACAAAGTCCGCGACGGATCCAGCCCATCGACCACCTTGTGAAAATTGTAGGGGTCCACATTGGCGACGAAATGGATGCGCGGCCCATCCGCAAACGGCGCCAGCGCCTCCACGGCGAGCCGCGGCCCCAAATAAGACCCGCCGATGCCGATATTGACGACGTCGGTGAATTGCTTGCCCGTGCAGCCGACGCGCTCTCCGGTGCGAACCTGCTGGGCGAACTCAAGAAATTGCTCTCGCATCTCCGCGACCCCGGCCAAGGGCGGCGTGCCGGCGCGCAGGATGTTATGCCGTGCGGCGCGGCCTTCCGTGCCGTTCACGATGTCCCCGGCGAACATGCGCCGGCGCCATTCATCGAGATCGGCGGCCTTGGGCAGCGCGAATAGGGCCTCCCGGGCCGCGCGGTCGATCTTCTCTTTCGAGTAGTCGAGCAGGATGTCGTCGAAACTCGCGGAGAAGCTCTCAAAACGCTGCGGATCGGTCTCAAACAGCGTGGCGATCCGGCGGTTTTTGAGCGTCTGCTCGCGGTCGCTGAGCACGCTCCACAGGCTGTCCAAATCCCGCGCCGCCTCAAGATCGCCGCCGCGCATGGCTGTCACCGAAGGGCGCGCGCGGGAGCCGGTGGAGGAGGGCGCCGCCTGTTTCGCCGCCGACTGTTTCGCCTTCGCCATGTGAGCCTCTCCTCTCTCGCCGAGCGCGAACTGACCTCTGCGTGTTCGCTCGGTGGGGCGATGCGATCATCATGCCATCCAGCGCGCGCTGCGCCGCTTAAGGCGCGGTCATCCGCGACGGCTGGCCCGCCTGGTCCAGGCCGAGCCCTCCGATGAGGGCAGCCGGTCCAACATGCGGCGCATGTACAGCACCGTGTCTCCTCGCAACTCCTCCCTCAGCATTGCCGTGGCGATCGTGGCGCGGACGAGGCCGCTTTGCGATCCGCAATCGAAACGTTCGCCTTCGAAGCGAAAACCCCACACAGGCGTTTCGCCCAGCAATTTGGCGATCGCGTCGGTCAGTTGCAGGGCGCCGTTGCGATCGGGCTCAGTCGCGTCGATGGCGTCGAAGATCGCGGGCGGCAGCAGGTAGCGGCCCGTTATGGCGAAGTTCGACAAGGAGTAATCGGTGGACGGTTTCTCATCGAGCCGCGCGACGGCCACCAGATCGCCGCCGGTGTCGTCGATGCCCATGATGCCGTAGCGCGCGACCTCCGTCCGGGCGACTTCCATCCCCGCAAGCATGGCCGCACCCGCCCCGCCGAGGCCGAGCCGCGTCCATCGCCTCGCCATTTGCGCCAAGACGGGGGTCGGCGCGATGACCAACTCGTCCGGTAGGATCACGGCGAACGGCTCAGGCTCGGCGTCCGGCGGGTTCACGGCCGCCTGGGCGCACGCCACCGCATCGCCAAGGCCCCGCCGCGCCGGATCTTGCTCGACAAACACCGCCGCGCCCTCCGGCAACGCCGCATCGCGGACGGCCGCCGCGGCGGCTTCCCCAAAGATCGGTTCAATATCCCGGGCCAGCGCCTCGTCCTGCTCGAAGAAGCGCCGGATTTGAAACGCGCCTGGGCGCTCAACAAAAACAAAGCGCTCGCAGCCCGCGGCCCGCGCTTCATTGACGGCGTGCAGGATCAGCGGCGTGTCGATGATGGGCAGCATCTCCCGCGGCATCGATTTCGTCGCCGGTTGGAAGGCCCCTTTGCGGCCGGCGATGGGAAACACGCAGGTGCGGATGGGCGGGGGAGGGGAAGCGTCGTCGCTCACGCGCCGTCTCCTTTCGCGCGCCCGTCGCGCGCGGTCGGTTGGATGGCTCAGTTCGGCGGCGGAGGGACGCCGCCCAGCGCCCCATGGCGCTTTTGTGGCACCTTTACGGACGCGCGCGCGCCCCGCAACCGCGGGCGAGACCTCTGGGGCGGCGGCGATCCCGGTGGGACGAATGCGTCACGCTCCGGGCGCGAACCGACATTATCGGATGACGCGTGGCCCCGCGCTTCGCCGCTCGCGCGAATTTAGTTCATCAATCCAGTTCTTTACGCATCCGACATTGCAGAGCGACGCTGTAACGCCGACGCCTCCGCCGCGCAGAGATCGGCAAAACGTCGGATCAAGGGCAGCTCCGCGTCAGCCCGCCGCGTCACCAGCGCGCTCCGCCAACGAAGCCGCAGGTCGAAGTCGATCAGGCGCAGCGCCCCTTCCGCGACATCGTCCCGAAAGATCATCCGGGGCCCGACGCAGATCAGATCCGTCGCCAAGGTCAGCTTTCGCAACAGATCATAATTGTCGGTCATCAATTTGCGGCGGATGAAGGCGGAGACGCGGGCGGCGCTCGCCGCGTCTGGGGGCGTTTTGGGGGCGGCCCAGTCAAACCGGCGCAACGCGTTGATGGTGACCGAGGGGGCCGCGAAGATCGGATGCCGGGGCCTGGCCACAGCGACCAGATCATCGGTCAACATGGGCAACGCCAGGAGTTGGCGGACGTCCACGCTCTCAGGCGGGAAGGGGCCGATGATCACGTCGAGCTCGGCGCCCAACAGCATCTCGCGGAGGGCCGTGTCGTCATCGACGCTGACCGTGATCTCCACCTCTCCCGTGGCGGCGATCAGCTTCTGCAGCACCGAGGGCATCAGCACTTGCTCGATGATGGGGCCTACGCCGAGGCGGATGCGCCCCGTTTGCAGCTGCGTGTAGAGTTCCACATGCCGGTCAATGGTTTTGAGTTGGTCCGTCAGCGGCTCCGCCTGCGCCAGGATCGTCCGGGCGATTTCCGTGGGCTCCAAGCCGCGGGGCGATCGATAAAAGAGTTGGGTTTTAAGTTGGTCCTCCAGCCGCGAGAGCTTGCGGCTCAGGGTGGGCTGAGAGCGGCCAAGCGCGGCGCTCGCTTCTGAAAGGCTGCCCGCCTGCACCACGGCTTTGATCAAGGCGATGTCTGAGAAGTCCATGCCCGCCGCTATGCGCAAAATTACATGGAGGGCGCAAATATATTCATTTGGCGCAGGCCGACGGCGGTCCTAGCGTTGTCCCCATGGGCCGCCGCGGGGCGGCTGTCGATTGGGGTCGGGCGTATGGATGGTGTCGGGCGGGACGCGAGCGAGGGCGCCAGAGCGGCTCAGGCGTCGAAGCCGTTCAAACTCTGGGGCGCCGGCACGCCGAGAAGTCTGCGGCCGATCTGGGTCGCGGAGGAGCTTGGCCTCGCCTATGACCTCGCCCCGATCGGCCCCCGCACCGGCGAGACGCAAACGCCCGCCTACACCCAGCTCACCCGCAAGCAGAAGATCCCGTTTCTCGAAGATGGCGACGTCAAGCTCTCGGAGAGCATCGCCATCTGCCGCTACCTGACCGCCGCCTATCCCGGCCCGGAGATTTGGCGGGCGGAGACGCTGCGCGACCGGGCTCGGGAGGATGAGTGGCTCTGCTACTTCTACGGCGAGCTCGATGAAACCGCGCTGTATGTCATGCGGCGCCATTTGGACCTCGCGGAGATCTATGGCGAGGCCGAGAACGCTGTCCGCGCCGCCAAGGGATATCTGGCGAAGCATCTGGGCGTCATCGCCACGCACTTGGAAAACCGCGCGCGCGTCATGGGCGCGCCGGGTCCTCAGGCTCCGGGCGACCAATTGTCCCTCCCCGATATTGTGCTGGTCTCCTGCCTCGACTGGGCGGTGGTGTATGGCGTCGCTGCGCCCGAGCCGTTGCTGGCCTATCGACGCGGCTTGGCGCGCAGGCCAGCCTATCGCCGCGCCATGCGGGTCAATTACCGGGATTTGCCGGGGCTCGAGCAGTTATTGGGAGAAGATTGATGGGACCGCTCACGGGGCTGAAAGTTGTCGATCTGACCACCATGGTGTCGGGGCCGGTGGCCACGATGATGATGGCCGATCAGGGCGCCGAGGTCATCAAGGTGGAGAGCCTCGCCGGCGAGCAAATGCGCCATATCGGCCCGCCGCATAACGGCGTGGCGGCGGCGTTCTTCTCTTGCAACCGCGGCAAGAAATCGATCGCTCTGGATCTGAAGGCGGAGGAGGGGCGGGAGATCTTGCGTCGCCTGGCCGCCGACGCCGACGTATTCATCCAGAATTTCCGCCCCGGCGCCATCGACCGCATGGGCTTCGGCGAAGCGGCGCTTCGCGCGGTCAATGAGCGGCTGATCTACGTGTCGATCAGCGGGTTTGGCGAGCATGGGCCCTACGCGCAGAAGCGGGTCTATGATCCGGTGATCCAAGGGCTCACAGGCGCGACCGACATCCAAGCCGACCGCGCCACCGGGCGTCCGCAGATGTTCCGGATCATCATCGCTGACAAGGTCACCGCGCTCACCGCCGCCCAGGCGGTCACCGCGGCGCTGTTCGCGCGGGAGCGCAGCGGCCAGGGGCAGCACATCAAGCTCTCCATGCTCGACGCCATGCTCGCCTTCTTCTGGCCCGAGGGCATGGCGGGCATGACCTACGCCGAGGCGGAGATGGATGTGACCAAGCTCCAAGGCGTGATGGATCTCATTTACGCGACGCGGGATCGGCACATCACCGCCGGCGCGGTGTCCGATAAGGAATGGGCTGGCATGTGCCGCGCGCTCGGGCGCGAAGATCTGTTGGACGATGAACGGTTTAAGACCTCCACCGGCCGTTTTGTAAACTCTGCGGCCCGCAAGGAGATCACGGCGGGCGAGATCGCCAAATGGCCAAGCGCCGAGATCTTGGCGCGGCTCGACGCGGAGGATGTGCCCTGCGCGCCGCTGCTGACCCGGGCCGAGCTGCGCGAGCACGCGCAAGTGGCCGCGAACGGCACGATCCTCGAGCTGGAGTTCGACGGGTTCGGCGCAGTGCGCCAGGCGCGCCCCGCGGCGCAGTTTGGCGCGACGCCCAGCGCCGTCGACGCGCCGGCGCCCAAGCTCGGACAGCATACGCGCGAGATTTTGGCGGCGCTCGGCTATGGGGGGGCGGCGCAGGACGCGTTGCTTGCGAAGAAGAAAATTGGCGTCGGGTGATCCACGCCGAATGTGGTTCGCCGAGGGAGGATACGGATGACCAAAGTCTGTCTTGTCATTGGCGCGGGCGCCGGCATCGGCGGCAGTGTGGGCAAGCGCTTCGCCCAAGCCGGCTACCACGCGGCGCTCTGCCGGCGGAGCGACCAAGCGGGGCTCGACGCGATCGTCGCCGATATCCAAGCCAGCGGCGGCGCGGCTTCGGGCTATCTCCTGAACGCGGTCGAGGACGGGGCCATCGAGGCGCGCATTGAAGCGATCGAGGCGGAGATCGGTCCCATCGAGGTGGTGCTCTACAATCTCGGCGCGCAGATCGGCACGCGGTCTCTCCCGGACACCTCGCTCAAGGTGTTTGAGCTTGGATGGCGGATGGGGACGTTCGGCCTGTTCCGCGTGGCGCAAACGCTGTTTCCGCGGATGGTGGCGCGGGGCGGCGGCACAGCGCTGGTGACCTCGGCGACGGCGGCGGTGCGCGGCAACGCCGGTCAGCATTCCCACGCCGCGGCCATGGGCGGGCGCCGCATGCTCTGCCAGACGCTGAACGCCGAGTTCGCGCCCCAGGGCGTGCACATCGCGCATATTCTGATCGACGGCGCCGTGGACGCGCCAGACACCCTGGGCAAGATGCTGGGCCCGGAGCGCTACGCCCAGCTCCGGGAGAGCCGGGGCGGGGCGCAGGACGGCTTATTGCTGCCGGAGAAGATCGCCGAGACCTATCTGCACCTCGCGCAGCAACATCGCTCGGTCTGGACCCATGAGTTGGATCTGCGCTCCTATTCGGATCTCGCGTGGTGGAACCACGCGCCGTCGGGCGCGGCGCTCTAGACAAGGCCTGGCCGGGGTCGGCCGGCGGGAGGACAGCCGGCAAGAGCACGCCCGGCAGGAGGATAAAATGGGAAAAACCCTCGAGTTCATTTTCGATTTTGGCAGCCCGAACGCGTATCTCTCGCATCGCGCGCTCGGCCCGATCTTGGCGCGCACGGGCGCGGAGCTGAAGATCACGCCCTGCTTGCTGGGCGGCATCTTCAAAGCCACCAACAATCAACCACCCATGATCGCCTTCGGCGGCGTCAAGGGAAAGCTCGACTACGACATGCTGGAGATCGACCGCTTCATCGCCAAGCACGGGCTCACCGCCTACAAGTTCAACCCGCATTTCCCGGTGAACACGCTGATCCTCATGCGCGGCGCGCTGGCGGCGGAACGGGCCGGGCGCCTGGGCGAGTATGTCAACGCCGGGCTCAAACACATGTGGGAGGACGGGCTGAAGATGGACGACAAAGACGTCTACGCCGAGGCCATGTCCGCCAGCGGCTTCGATGGCCCAGCGCTGTTGGAGGAGATGCAGGATCCCGCGGTGAAGCAGGCGCTTGCGGACAACACCGCCGCCGCCGTGGAGCGCGGCGTGTTCGGCATTCCGACCTTCTTCGTCGGCGCTGAGATGTTTTTCGGCAAAGACCGCCTGGCCCAGGTGGAAGAAGAGTTGGCGCGCTGACGCGGCGCGAGGGGGCGGCGCTCGGTCTCGGGCGGAAGACTCAAAAACGGGAGGAGCGGGCATGTCGCAAGCGGCGCCGCATGGCGGCAAAACCAGGAGCTTTTTCGCCTGGGGCAATGTGGAGGACGCGCTGAGCGCGGAGGAGCGGACCGCGGTGGATCAAGGCCTCTCCGCGCTACCGGTTTGGGATCCCTCTCCCCTCGGGCCCGCTCCAAAGGCGGCGGACTATGCGCTGACGAAGCCGCGGGTCTCGCCGCCGGCGGCCCTCGCGGAGACCCTCACCGCCGACCCGGAGGAGCGCCTCCGCCACAGCCGCGGCCGCTCCTACGAAGACTTGGCGCTCATGCTGATGCGGGAGGGCGGCCAGGCGCCGGATTACGTCGCCTATCCTGAGACGGAAGCCGAGATCAGCGCGCTGTTTGACTGGGCCGCCTCCGCAAAGGTGGCGCTGGTGCCCTATGGCGGCGGCTCGTCAGTCTGCGGCGGCGTGGATACCGGCGTGGGCGACGGCTATGACGGCGTCGTCAGCCTGGACATGACGCGGTTCAACCGCATTCTCGAGGTCGATCGGACCAGCCGCGCGGCGCGGATGCAGGGCGGGTTGTTGGGCCCTGAGCTGGAGGCGGGGCTGCGGCCCCATGGCCTGACGCTCCGCTATTTCCCGCAGAGCTTTGAGTTCTCCACCTTGGGCGGTTGGATCGCCACCCGAGGCGGCGGCCACTACGCGACGCTCTACACCCATATCGACGATTTCGTGGAATCGGTGCGCATGGTCACGCCCGAAGGCCCCTGGGAGAGCCGGCGTCTGCCAGGCTCTGGAGCCGGCCCCTCTCCCGATCGTTTGGCCCTCGGCTCCGAGGGCGTCTTTGGCGTGATCACCGAGGCGTGGATGCGCCTGCAAGATCGGCCGTCCCATCGCGGCTCGGCCTCGGCGCTGTTCAAAGACATGCCGGCGGCGGGGCGCGCGGCGCGGGCGCTGGCGCAGTCGGGCTTGTTTCCCACCAATTGCCGCGTGCTCGACCCCGGCGAGGCGCGCTTCAACGGGGTGGGCGATGGCGCGTCAGCGGTGCTGATCCTCGGCTTTGAATCCGCCGATCATCCGGTGGACGCCTGGTTGGCGCGCGGCTTGGAGATCCTGGATGACCATGGCGGCGCCTATGACAAAGCCGCCGCCCAGCGCTCCTTGGCCAAAGGATCGACGGAGAACCGCTCCGGCGCGGCCGGGCAATGGCGCGACAGCTTTGTGCGCGCGCCCTATCTGCGCGACCATGTGGTGCAGCGCGGCCTGATCCTCGACACCTTCGAGACGGCGATCCCCTGGGATCGGTTCGAGCAATTCTACCATGACGTCGTCGCCGAAACGGCGGATGTGATTAAGCGCGTCACGGGCGTCGCGGCGGACGTGACCTGCCGGCTCACCCATGTCTATCCCGACGGCGCCGCCCCCTATTTCACCTACATGGCCCATGGCTCGAACAGCGGCGATTTCGCCTCCTGCCGCGCGAAATGGCGGGAGATAAAGGCGGAGACTAACGCCATCGTGGTGCGCCATGGCGGCACCGTCACTCATCACCACGCCGTCGGCCGAGACCATCGCAGCGGCTATGAGGCGCAAACGCCCCCCCTCTACCGGGACGCCCTCCGCGCGGTGAAACAGCGGGTGGACCCAGGGGCGGTGCTCAACCCAGGCGTCCTGATCGACGCGCAGGCGGCGATGCGCGTCGCGCCTTAGGTTAATCCGGCCTTTTTCCCTGACGACGGCTCGATTAAGCGGCTGTTCTAAAAAGTGGTCACCGTCTCCGCATGAGGAGGCGGTGATGCGCAGTTTTCTGATTTCTGTGGTGCTGGCGGGCTTCGTAATCCTGGCCGTGAAGGTCTCGCATGCTTGGCTCAACAGCTCCCGGATCGAGGCCGTGGTGGTTTCATTTCAGACGTTGTGCGTCGCCCGGCCAAACGGAAAACGTTTTGGCGAACTCGCCACGGGGGAGACGTGCGAGGCGGCGGAGACGTTATTGGCCCGTAAGCTTGGACCGCAGCTCGCGTCGCCGGACGTTCAGCGCTTTGCGACCGTGATCTTGCGATACCCGATGTCCTCCACGGGCAGGATGGTGACCGTGCACCACGAATTTCGCGACGCCGATCCCGCGCTTTCGTACCGGGTGGGACAGACGGTGCGGATCCTCGCGCATAATGAGCTGCGGGGCGTCGTCAGCCTGCTCTGATCTTGTTCAGTGTCGCCTTGTGGCCAGAGTTAATGGGGAGAGCCCGTGATGCTGCGCATCGGACTGATGACCACCGCTCTTGTCGTGGGTTTCTTCGTCATCGAGTCGGCTTGGCCTGCGCTTCATCAAATGGTGAATTACCGTTCCGCGGAAGGGAGGGTCGTGGAGCGCGAAGAGATGTGCGTCCTGCGCAGCGCCACATGGCCTCATCGCCCGACCTTTCCGCCCGTTCCCTGTGAGATGGCCTATCTCATGGCCGATGGAGACGCGCGTCCAGACGGCATGGTGGGCGCGGTGGAGGTGAGCGAGGAGACGGTGCTGACGATCGAGTACACCCATGATGGCGTGAGCGAGGCCGTCACGGCGAAAACGCTGGTGAAGGAGAATGGCGCGTTCTACCGGCCCGGTCGCGAGGTCGCGCTCGTGGTGAACAGGCGCCGTCCTGACCTGATTAGGCTTGTTCCCGAGCATCTGCGGCGAACAAACTGACGGCGTCCGGCGGAGAGAACGGCGCTTGGGTCGGCGCGGCCCCGCGACGGGCCGTGTTTGGCGGCGCTTGCCGGCTTGCGCGTGACGGCCCGGTCGCCAGCGCGCGGTTTTGAGCAACGAGACGCCCAATCCGAGGCGTCCGCCCTCGTTGCCGGGGCCGCTGCGCATGTTATATTATTGCATGATAACCATGAGGCCTGCCGAGGAGGGCGCCGTGCATCTGGGTGTTGGCGCGGAAGGCGGCGCGGCTGAGCGTCGATAGACAGTCGACTTGGAATATGCCGTCACAACATCAGTGCGGCGGCCTGGGGGGACATCATGATCGAAGGCCAGGATGCGGCGTTTCCCAAAAAGATGCGCGTCGCCATCATCGGGGCGGGGCCGGCCGGGCTCGGAATGGCCCGCGTCCTCCGGGATCTGGGCATGCAGGACGTCTGGGTGCTGGAGCGCGGCCAGATCGGCGAGAGCTTTCTCAAATGGCCGACCGGCACGCGTCTGCTGACGCCGTCCTTTCCCGGCAACGTCTTCGGCGTCACGGATTTGAACGCCATCAGCTACGACAGCTCGCCCGGCTGGTCCTTGAAGTGCGAGCATCCCACCGGCCCCGCCTACGCGGCCTATCTGGAGCAGGCCGCGCTGGCCTTTGGCCTCAATGTGCAATGCGGCGTAGAGATCTTTAGCGTTCGGCCCAAAGGCGAGAGCCGGGACGCCGGCTTCGCGCTCACCACCGATCACGGGCCGGCCGAGGCGGAGTTCGTGATCTGGGCGGGCGGCCATTTTGGCGATCCCTCAAGCGGCGATCTCTCCGGCGCGGAGCATGGCCTGCACTATTCAGCCGTGAAACGCTGGCGGGACGTGGGCGGCGATGAAGTCTACGTCATCGGCGGCTACGAGAGCGGCGTCGACGCGGCGATCGGCCTTGCGGAGGCGGGCAAGCGGGTGGTCGTGCTGGATCGGGGCGATCCCTGGGGCGACCACGACAAAGACCCGAGCCGTCGCCTCTCTCCCTACACCTTGCAGCGCTTGGACGAGGCGCGCGCGCGGTTGCCCATCGAACTGACGCCGGATGTCGATGTGTTGGGCCTTGAAGCGGAGGAAGGCGGCGTCCGCATCTTGGCGGGAGATGGGCGCAGTTGGCTGTCAGCCGGCGCGCCGATTTTGGCGACGGGGTTTGGCCCTGGAACCGGGCCGGTGACGGCGCTGTTCGAATTCGACGACGCGGGAACGCCCGCCTTGACGATCGACGACGAATCGACCGTGCAAAGCGGCGTGTTCCTCGTCGGGCCCGAGGTCTCGCATCAGGGCCAATTATTCTGCTTCATCTACAAGTTTCGGCAGCGCTTCGCCGTCGTCGCCAAGGCCATCGCCGAGCGGAGCGACGTCGATCTGGCGCCGCTGCGGGTCTATTATCAGAACGGCATGGTCCTCGATGATCTGGCCTGCTGCGAAGACGACAAATGCATCTGCTGATCCTCGCGCCGGTCCTCGTCGCGCTCTCCGCTGACAGCTTCCGCATCGGCCGCTTCACGCCATGAGCGTTATCTCTGAGGGCGATGCGGAAGCGCCGGAGCCGGGCCTCGTCGGCGGCGGGGCGATCTTCCTGTTCCTGGGCGCGATGCTGGCCGGCGCGGTGTTCGGCTCGGCCGCGCCGGAGGCTGGGGCCGCTTTGTCCGCCACCGTCGATCCGACGCTCTATGCGCTGATCTTCCTGCTGCTCCTCGAACTCCGCCTCGGCGCCGTGCTGCGCGGCTTTGGCGATCTGCGCTATCTCGGCTTGGCCTGGGGGGCTAACTTCCTGATCGCGCCGGTGATCGGCTTCCTCATCGCCCTCGCGCTGTTCGCCGATCAGCCGCTGCTGCTGACGGCCATGGTCATCTACTTCATGGCGCCGTGCACGGACTGGTTTCTCGGCTTCACGCGCATGGCCCGCGGCGACACCGCCATGGGCGCGGCGCTGATCCCCATCAATCTGCTGAGCCAACTCGCGCTGTTTCCGTTCTGGCTGTGGCTGTTCACCAGCCACACGGGCGTCGTGGATTTCTCGGTGCTGCCGGCGCTGCTGGCGCAGTGGTTTCTGCTGCCGCTCATCGCCGCGCAGATCGTCCGGTTCGCGGTCGAGAAAGGCTTGAGCGCGGCTTTGGCGGAGCGGGTGATCGGTTGGGCGGGGTCGCTCTCGCAGCTGTTGATCGCCGCGCTGATCTTTCAGATTTTCGCCGTCAATATCGGCGCGGTCACCGCGCAACTTGAGCTTGTCCCCCTGATCCTGCTGGCGGTCTTCCTGTATTTCGTCGCCGTCTTCGCGGTAAGCGAGGGGCTGTCTCGGGCGGCGGGGCTGTCCTATCCGCGGCGGGCTCTGTTGTCGGTGTCGCTCTCCGCCCGCAACGCGCCCCTGATGCTGGCGGTGACGGCGGTGGCGCTGCCGGAGCACCCGGAGATCCTCGCGGCGATTGTCATCGGCATGCTGATCGAGTTTCCGCATTTGGCCGCCCTCAAAGAGCTGCTGCTCTGGCGCCGCTCCCGGGAGCGCGCGCGCGGCTGAGCCCGGCGACGGGCCGCCGCCCTGCCGCCTCCCGAGGCGCGCGCTTTTGCAACTTGCCCCTCCGGCCCGCGCGCTTGAGGTTAGCGCCTATTCTCGACGACGGGCGGGACGGGGATCAGAAATGCCAATGACGCGAATGATCTTAGGCGCGGCGCGCGTCGGGGGCGCAGCCGCTGTCGTCGCGCTGTCGGCGGGGGTGGCGCTGGCCCATGGCGGGGCCGGGCATGGCGGCGGGCTCGAGGGCGGCTTCCTGAGCGGCTTCACCCACCCGATCCTCGGATGGGACCATGTGGCGGCCATGGTGGCGGTGGGGCTCTGGGGCGCGTTCCTCGGCCGCCCGGCGATTTGGATCCTGCCGATCGTGTTTCCGATGGTGATGGCGGTGGGCGCGGCGCTGGGGATCCTCGGCGTGGGCTTGCCGCAGGTGGAGACCGGCATCGCCCTGTCCGCCGTGGTGCTGGGGCTGATGATCCTGCTGGCGGCGCGGCCGCCGCTGCTCGTCTCCGCGCTGCTGGTTGGGGCCTTCGCGATCTTCCACGGCCACGCCCATGGGACGGAGCTGCCCGCCACCGCCAACGCCGCCGCCTATGCGGTGGGCTTTGTGATCTCCACGGGGCTGCTGCATCTGGGCGGCATCGCCCTTGGCGTGCTGACCCGGTGGCGGACCGGGCGCGTTCTGGTGCGGGGCGCGGGCGCGGCGATCTCCGTGGCGGGCGTCGCGTTTCTGACGGGGGCCGTTTGAGCTATCCCCCGCGCGCGCCGTCGCCGGCGCTCCTGCTTGTCCCGCGCTCTACCGATTTGGCCGGCTCTCACGCTGACCGTCGCCCTGCGCGCGCCTCCCGCGTCCCGCGTCCGTCGATGCCCTTCCCCGTCTCTCGATCCGTTCCTCGGCCTGTCCCTTGGCCTGTCCCTTGGCCTGTCCCTTGGCCCGTCGCTTGGCCCGTCTTTTGGCCCCATCCTAGGCCCCTCTCTCGGCCCACCTCTCGGCCCACCTCTCGGCCCGCCTCTTGGGCCGCCTTACTCGCGCGCGCCCCGGCTCTGGCGCCGGCCCTGGCCCTGGCCCTGGCCCTGGCGCTGGCTCCAACGCCCGCGCTGGCGCATCTGCCCGTGCCGGGGATCGAGGGCTTCTAATCTGGGGCTCGCCCATCCCTTCGTGACGCCGTCGCATCTGTTGCTGCTGCTGGCCCTGGGCGTGCTGGCTGGCCGCTTGGAGACAGACCGCATCCCCCTGTTCCTGGTCGCATTTCTGCTGGGCCTGGCTGCGGGCGTGGTCGCGCTGGGCGGCTACGCGCTGGCCGAGGCGACGCTGCTGGCGGCGGCGTTGACCGTGGCGGTCTGGGCGGCGCTGGCCCGGCCGCGCCTCTGGCGCCCGGCTGCGGCGCTGGGCGGCCTCGGCGGCGTTCTCATGGGGGCGATGGCGCGGGACCCAGGCCCCCTCCAGCCCCAACTCACCGTCACCGCCGGCACCCTCCTCGCCGCAACCCTAGCCCCCCTCCTCCTCGCCGCCGCGGTCGACTGGGTGGAGGAGCAAGCCCCCGGGCCATGGGTGAGGATAGCCACCCGCGTCGCGGCTGCGTGGATCGGAGCGATTGCTTTGTTGCTGTTGGCGCTGACTGTGGCTCCGCGGGCAGGCACTGGTTGAGATCAACCAGGCGCAGAGAAGGTTTCGATGCGGCGCTACTTGAGCGCACTTGTAACCAGATCGGCCGCTGCGTTTAGGTCCCTGTTGATCATTCGGCCGGGTACCCGAACCGAACGAATCGACAGCTCGTTCAGAGCGTCGTTGATCCTCTCATCTTTTTCGCGCTGCTTCTTTTTCAAGTGATGCGAACCATCGCAGAATACTGCTACGCGTTCATGTGGAAAAAATAGGTCTGCTTCAGTAAGCATTTCAGGAGAGTGACGAAGGTCCAATTCTCTCCACAGATGGCACCAAGATGGAAACCAATTTCCTTCGCGAGTGATGATTATTTGCAGCTCCGGAAACAAGTAGCGACGTGCAAGTTCTTGG
>JBCCTM010000013.1:0-21742 GCA_039198535.1 Pseudomonadota bacterium | reverse complement strand
GCGCAGCGCGGTCGCGGGCGCGGCGAAGGCCGAGCCGGACCCGGACGCCTCGGCCGCATCCCCCGCCGCGTTGGACTGGGCGTCTCCCTGCGCTTCCGCGCGCACTTCGTCGGTGCGGTCCGAGAAACTGCGCGCGCTGTCCGCGACGGCTTCCTGCGCCTCCGCCGCCACAGCGGCCTCCTGCGCCTCGCGTTGCGCTTGGGTCTGCGCCGCGAAGGGCGAGAGCGGCGCGGGGTCGGGCGCGTCCACCTTGGGCGTGAAGAACTCCTTCGGCGCGGGCAGCGCGTCGAGCGCATCGCCGAACAACGCCACCACGTCGGCCGAGGCGATCTCCCGCGCAGCGCTTGGCGGCGCGTCGCGGCCCGACACCTCAACCAACTGGTTAGGCTCTTCGATCAGCTGCTCGCCGGCGTCGGTCTGCACCATGATCTTGCCGACCGTGCCGTCCTCTTCGGCCAGGAGCGCGACACGCGCCACGCCATCCTCGCCGATCTGGCTGACCACCTTCGTCCCGCGCACGCCGATCGTCATGGTCGGCGTCTCGATCATGAGAGCGTCTTCAGCGGTGGCCGCGGCCGCGCCGCTGACAAAAGAAAACTCGCCCGCCAAGACGGAGAACAGGCCGCCGCCCTCGTTGCTCGCCGCGTCATAGCTGAACTCGTCCAGCACCATCCGCGCATTGGCTCCGAGCGAAAAGCTCATGCCGTCTTTGAACGCCACGCCCACGGACGCGCCGTCGCCGGTGCTGAGCACATCATCCTCATAGATCGGATCGCCCGCCTTCAGCTCGACCAACACGCCGTCCTGGCCCCGCTCCACGAAGGCCTGGCCGTCCAGTTCGCCGATGGAGCCGATGGGCTCGCCGAGCACTTGCTCTGACGCCAGCACGCCGGGGGCGGCCGCGCTCTCTTCAACGGGCGCGGCGGCGGCCACCTCCAGCTCGGGCTGCGGCGCGGCGGGGATCTCGGGAGAGGGGTCGCGCGGCTGGGCCATGGCGCCGACCATGTCGCCTGGCAGAACTGCGCCGGCGATGGCGAGATCCACCGGCGTCTCGAGTTCAAAATATCCGGCGATGACCGTTTGGCCGCCATCGGCGGTCTCGATCACGAGGTCGGTCCCGTCGCGGAAATAGTCCGCCGTCAGGAACGCCGGATCGCCCGGCAACTCCAACGTCCGACCCGCTTCCGCCTCGATCACCGTTCTCGCGCGCTCATCCGCCATGTCGTTCCTCCGGCCTCTCCTCATGCGACGCAATACTCAACGCCGACGCTTCAAGATGACCGAAAACCTCTCCGATTTCTTAAACAAACGCCGTAAAGGTTCAGCGGACTTTGATTAAGATTAAATCTCAGCAACGATTATCAGAATTTATCACTGACGGTGATCAACCAATATTTTAGCAGCTGCGGGTATTGTCTCGGTTCTTGCGCTGGTCGCAATCGCAGCAGACCGTTGGGAGGGGGCCCTCCGCCATGACGCCCATTGAAAGCCTCATATTCTTGGCGGCGCTGCTGTTCGTGAAGCATTTCGCCGCCGACGGGCCGCTGCAGACGGGATATCAAGTCGCCCATAAAGGTCGCTTCCTGCATCCTGCGGGCCTCGCCCATGCGGGTCTGCACGCCGCCCTAACAGCGGCTTGCCTGGGCGTTTGGGCCGCGTTGGTCGACCGTGACGCGGTGTTCGGCGGCTGGACGCAGATGGACGTGGCGCTGGTCCTGTCGCTGATCATCTTCGGCGAATTCGTCGTCCACTATTTGACGGACTACGCAAAATGCGCGGTGGACGCCCGATATCGCTGGTCGAGCGCCGAGGCGGGACCCGACGGGCAGACGCGCCTGATCATTGAAAATACGAAAGCGTATTTCACCGCGTTCCTGTTGGATCAGCTCGCCCACGCGCTGACATACGTCGCCATCACTCTGATCGTGCTTGAGGTTTTCGTCATCAGCTGACGACGAAGCGCTGAACTGTCAGATCCCGTTTTTTGAGGAAAGCCGTGTCAGACCCCGCCGCCCACGCCAGCCTCGCTCAGAGCGCCTACGCCGTCACGCGCCGATTGGCGACGGTGGCGCTCGGCGTGCGCGCCTTGGCCCTGGCCGCGTTGCTGAGCGTGGTCTTCTTGCGGCTCAACGACCCATCGGTCGTGCAATTCTGCGCTTTCAAACGTTTGATCTGCTGCAGACCGCCGCTCCGCGGGAATACGGAACGAACCAGGTGGCGATCGTCGATGTGGATGAGGCCAGCATCGCCGCCAAGGGCCAATGGCCATGGGACCGCAGCAAACTGGCCGAGTTGACCGAGCGGCTACGCGCGGCGGGCGCCCGGGCCATCGGCTTCGATATGGTGTTCTCCGAGCCGGATCGCCTCTCCCCGCCCTCATACGCCGCCAAGGCGCCGGAACTGCCGTTCGCCGTACGTGGCGTGCTCGCCGGGCTTGAGGACACCGACGCCCGCTTCGCCGCCGCCATCGCCGCGTCCCCCGCCGTGCTCGGCGTCAGCGGCTCGGTCTATGTCAGTAACAAAGCGGGCGCCCGAGACCCGGGCGCGATCGCGTCGCTCGGCGGAGACCCGCGACCTCGGCTGTTCGCGTTCCCCGGCTTCCTGCGCAACCTCTCCGAGTTGGAGGCGGGCGCCGCCGGCATTGGCGCGTTCAGTCTGACGCCGGAGCCCGATGGCGTGGTCCGACGCGTTCCTGCAGCGCTCCGCAGCGGGGACAAGATGTTGCCGTCTCTGGCCATGGAGACACTACGGGTAGGTCTCGGAGCGCGACGCCTCGCCCTAGAGGTTGACCCCAACAGCGGCGGGATCACCGGCGTGCGCCTGCGCGGTATGACGCTGCCGACGGATCGGAACGGCCGCTTCTGGCTGCGCTACGCGCATCATCGGCCGGATCTGTATCACTCGGCGCTCGACGTGCTCTCGCCCGATTTCGATCAATCGAAGGTGCGCGACAAATTCGTCCTCGTGGGCACCTCGGCCGTGGGCCTCCGCGATCTTCGGATGACCCCACTTGATCAGTCGCTGCCCGGCGTGGAGGTGCACGCGCAAGCCATCGACGCCGCCTTGACCGGCGGGCTCCTGGCGCGGCCCGACGCCATGATCGGCTTTGAGCATCTGGCGACGCTGCTGGGCGGCGGGCTGCTGATCGCCCTCGCGCCTTGGCTCACCGCCGCGCGCGCCGCGCCGATTTATCTGGGCGTCATCGGAACCTATGGCGGGCTCGCATGGTACGGCTTTACGCGGGAGACCGGAGGCTTCGCCTTCGACGCCTCCTACCCCGCCATGGCCGCCACCTTGATCGCAGCGGTGATCCTGTGCGTGAACTTCGCGCAGGCCGAACGCCAGAAGAGCCGGATCCGCTCCGCCTTCGGCCAGTATCTGTCGCCGGATCTGGTGGCGCAGCTGGCCGATGATCCAGATCGGCTGTCGCTGGGCGGCGAGAGCCGCGAAATGACGTTTCTATTCTGCGACATCGCCGGCTTCACCAGCTTCGTGGAGCGCGCCGACCCACAGTTGCTGGTGCGGCTCCTCAATGAGTATCTCGACGGCGTATGCCGGATCGTCATGGAGAACGGCGGCACCGTCGACAAAATCGTCGGCGACGCCGTCCACGCCATGTTCAACGCGCCCCTGGACGATCCCGATCACGGGCCCAACGCGGTGCGCGCCGCGCTGGAGATCGAGGCGTTCGTCAGCGCGTTCCGGGAGGCGAAACGCGCCGAGGGCGTCGATTTCGGCGAGACGCGGATCGGCGTGAACGCGGGCCGCGCCGTCGTCGGTAATTTCGGCGGAGCCCAGCGCTTCGACTACACGGCGCATGGCGACGCCATCAACACCGCCGCGCGCCTTGAGGGCGCCAACAAGCATCTGGGCACCAGCATTATCATCTCCGAGAGCGTGGTGCGCCATTGCGCCGAGCGCGCGCCGGAGCTGCGCTTCCGCCCGATCGGCGAGCTGTTCCTGAAGGGAAAAGAGCAGCCGGTGGGCTGCTTCGAGCCGGTCCGCCCCGGCGGGGAAGCCCAAGCCGCGGCCTATGCGGAAGCCTACGCGCTGTTGGCGGTCGAGCCCGCCTCAGACGACGACACCGCGGCGCAGGACGCCTTTGACGACTTGGCGCGACGCGCCCCCGAAGACGCGCTGGCGCGGCTCCACGCCCAGCGATTGAGCAAAGGCGAGCGCGGCGTCGCGATCGTGATGAGCGAGAAATAGGACCGGCCATGTCGAAGCACGACAGCACATCTGGCGATCTTGAAGCCCGCCTCGACGCCGACGCGCCCGATCATGCGACGGGAGAGACAGTGGCCGAGCAGACGTCCGGCTCGGCCGAGCGCGAGCCCGCGGAGGAGACGCCGGCAAAATCCGTCGGGGTCCGCCGCCTCGTGTTCAGAGCCGCGGCGGGCATGCTGCCGCAATTGCTTGCGCTCTCCCTCTTTATCAACGCCTTAGCCCTCGCAGTCCCGGTGTTTGTGCTGCAGGTTTACGATCGGGTGGTGCCGCACTCGAGCATCGCCACCTTGCAGGCGCTGCTGATCGGCGTGCTGATCGCCATCGCCTTTGACTTCATCCTCAAGCAAGCCCGCAGCCGCGTCGTGCAGATGGTGGCGTTGCGGGTCGACGCGCAGCTCTCCAAGCGACTATTCGCGCGGCTGGCCGGCTTGCCGCTCTCCCGGCTGGAGGCGCGCAGCGACGCGGAGTGGCGGATGCTGCTGCGCGATGCGGAGGCGGTGCGAGACGTGGTGGCCGGACCCACCGTCGTGCTGGCCATCGATTTGCCCTTCGCCGCGCTGCTGATCGCCGTTATCGCCTTCGTCGCGCCGCCCTTGGCCGGGCTCCTGCTGATTTGGGCGCCGATCTATCTCGGCGTGGCGCTGCTCTCCTCGTTCCTGGTGGCGCGAGCCGCTGAAAAAGAACAGCGCGCGACGCGGGACCAATCGGGCCTGGTCAATGAGCTGGTCTCCGGCCGCGGTGTGGCCCAGGCGTTGGGGCTCGGCGCGCCCTTGCTGCGACGCTGGGAGGCCGGCCAAGCGGAAAACATGCGGCTGTCCATCGGACGCGGCGCGCAGGTCGACACCTTCTCCAACCTCGCCGGCTCCATGGCGATCCTCACCAGCGTCACGCTGACGACGGCGGGCGCGGTGGCCATCGTCGGCTTGGAGATGACCATGGGCGGGCTGATCGCCGCCAACATGCTCGCGGCCCGGGTGGTGCAGCCGCTGTCTCAAATCGTCGGCCTCTGGCGCGGCGTCGCCCGCTTCCGCGAGGCGGCGGAACGGCTCGACCCGGTTTTGGCCGAGGCCTGTGAACCGCGCCGCGGCGCCGTGGCGCGGAGCCGTCCGACCGGCGCCCTGAAGCTCGACGGGGCCGTATATTCCTATCCCGGCGCGCCCAGCCCGGCGCTCAACCGCATGACCATCGCTTTCCAGCAAGGGACCATGACTGGGATCGTCGGCGAGAATGGCTGCGGCAAAACCACGATGCTCAAGGCGCTCCAAGGCCTCTATCCGCTGGAAGAGGGCCGGGCGCTGCTCGACGGTGAGGACATCGCGCAATTCGGCCGGGACGAGCTGGCCGCTTGGATCGGATACGCGCCGCAGGAGCCTTTCCTGTTTGAGGGCAACGTCCGGGACAACATCGCCCGGGGCCGAGACAGCGTCTCGGATGAGGCGGTGCGCCTCGCGGCGGAACTGGCCGGCGCGGACGCGTTCATCACCGCCGATCCGGACGGCTACGGCGCCGAAGTCGGCGAAGGCGGTCGGCGCTTCTCGCCGGGCCTCCGCCAGCGCATCGCCTTGGCGCGGGCGTTGGTCAGCGACCCGGCGGCGCTGCTGCTGGACGAGCCCAGCGCTAATCTCGACCTCGCCGCGGAAGCCGCGTTGATCGCGCGCCTGCGCGAGCTGAAGGAGAGCCGCGCCGTCGTCGTCGTGAGCCATTCGCTCCCGGTTCTGCAGGCCTGCGACCAAATCGTGGTGATCCATGGCGGCCGCGTCGCCATGAAGGGCCGCGCCGCCGAGCTGCTGCCCCAGTTGAGCGCGCCAAAGGCGGCTCCTCGGTCCGCGCCACCGCGCTCAGCCCCCGCCGCCGCGCAGCCCTCGCCCCCCGCGCCTCCAAAGAGGATCGCCCAGTCATGAGCGACATCGATCAACTGCTACAGCGCTTCCCGTTGCCGAGCTGGCGGCCCGGCGCCATCGCCGTGGCCGGGCTGATCACCGGCGGCCTGATCTGGGCGACCCAGGCCCAGCTGGACCGCATCGCCGCCGCCCCAGGCGTGATCGCGCCCAAAGGCCAAGTGCGCACCGTGGAGCATCTGGAAGGCGGCGTGGCGGAGCGCATCCACGTGCGGGAGGGCGACATCGTCACCGCGGGGCAGCCGCTGGTGGAGGTGCAGCTCGGCGCCGCCGCCTTGAACGACGCGGAGATCCTCGTGCGGCTCGACGCCCTGCGGCTCGAGCGGGCGAGATTGTTGGCCGAGGCGGCGCAGATCGATCTCACCTTGCCCGTCGCAGAGGCGGCGCGTCAGCCGGATCTCGCGGAGGCTGAGCAGGCGGCCTTCCGCAGCCGCCGTCGCGAGTATCGCAGCAGCCTCGCCGTGTTGCGGGACCAGCGGGCGCAACGCGAGCAGGAGATCACCTCCACCGAAGTGCGCATGGCCGCGGCCACGCGCCGCTTGGAGCCGCTGCGCGAACAGGCGCGCATCGCCGAAGCGCTGGTGGAGAAGCAGCTGATGGCCCGCTCTGTGATGCTCGGCTTCACACGCGACCTGAAGGAAGTGGAGGCGGAGCTTCGGAGCCTGGAGGCGGCCCTGCCCCAGGCGCGCACGGCGCTGGCCGAGGCGCGCGAGCGAGAGCTGTTCGAGCGCAATAAGTTTCGCAACGCCGCCGCCGAGCGGCTGCGGGAGGTGGAGATCGAGATCGCGCGTCAGGCGGAGCTTTATGAGCGCGCCATCGCCCAAAGGCGACGCGCCACCATCGCCAGCCCAATCGACGGCGTGGTGAAGAACCTCGCCTTGAAGAGCGTCGGAGCCGTGGTTCCCGCCGGACAGCCGGTGATGGAGATCGTTCCCACCGCCGAGAAACTGGTGGTCGAAGCGCGCCTCTCCCCCGCCGATGTGGGCCATGTGGCGGTCGGCCAGCCGGCGCGGGTGAAGATCGCCACCTATGATTTCCTCACCTATGGCGTGTTGGACGGCCGCGTGACCCAGATCGGCGCCGATATCGACCGCAGCCGCGAGGGCGAGTCTTATTTCCGCCTGGTGGTCGAGACCGACGCGGATCATCTCGCCTCCGGCGGGCGCGAATTGCCGATCTCCGCCGGCATGACGGCGGATGTGGATCTGATCCTCGGCCAGCGGAGCATTCTGCGATACTTGGCCGAACCCGTGCTGCGCCTGCGCGAAGAGGCCTTTCGCGACCGCTGAGTGAGCGACCCGTCGAACGTTCCCTCAGTCTCTCCGCCGTCTTCGCGAGTTCTTCACCTCCGTTCGGTACACCTGTCGGGATGTCGGTCTCCGATGGGCGCTCCCCCAAAGCGCCCGGGCGACCGGCAAGGGAGCGTTGGGCGATGTCGACAGTCGAATTTCGACGCGCATTCCCCGCCGGGGCCGTCATCTGCGAGGAGGGCGCCCCTGGGGACTGCGCCTACATCATCGAGAAGGGCGCGATTGAAATCGTGATCCACCGCGACGGCCAAGACATTGTCCTGGCCCGCCGCGGGGTTGGGGCCGTGCTAGGGGAGATGGCTCTTTTGGACGCCGGTCCGCGCTCCGCGACAATGCGAGCCGTGGATGATTGCGTCATGCTGGTTCTCACCAACGCGCAGCTTCAAACGCGTCTCCAGGAACTCGACCCTGTGCTCCGGATGGTTCTCAGCGTGGTGCTTAAGCGCTTCCGAGACAGCATGCAGGAGATCTCCGCCGCCACGTCGATGCCGGACGCCGGCATGACCGCGCCCGTGGAGGCCGACGATGGCGGCGGCGAGGTGCTTCGATCGGCGATCGCTCGGATCGAGGTGGAGCAGGAACTCCGCCAAGCCATCGCGCAGGGCGATATCGAATTTCACCATCAGCCTTTGATGGCGTGGTCGACGGAGCCAGACGCGGACGCCGCGCGCGGCGCTTACCGCGTCGCCGGCTATGAGGCGCTGGCGCGCTGGCGGCGCCCGGACGGCTCGTTGATGCCGCCGGGCGATTTCATCACCATCGCCGAGGAGAGCGGTCTCATCGCTGAGATCGGCAAGGCCGCCGTTTCAGCCGCCTGCGACACTCTAAAGCGCCTCGAAGCAGAGCATGGGGGCGAGCGCTTCGTGGCCATCAACGTGACGGCCGCCGATATCTGCGATCCAGCATTCTTCGAACATGTGAAGTTTCAACTCGACGCCGCCGATCTGCCGCCGCGGGCGTTGGCGCTGGAGATCACCGAAACCACGCTGATGGCCAACGCCGAGCACGCGGTCGAGATGCTGGAGCGCTATAAAGCGTTCGGGATCCGGGTGAAAATCGATGATTTCGGCGCCGGATACTCAAACTTCGGCTATCTCGCCCGCTACCCGGTCCACAGCTTGAAGATCGACAAGAGCGTCGTGGACCAGATGACAGACGCGCCCGATTGCAAGGGCGCGACACTGATCCGCATGATCGCGTCCATGGCGAAGGTGCTCGGCCTGCACACCGTGGCCGAAGGCGTCGAGACCGCCGAGCAGGCCAAGCGCCTGACCGCCCTCGGCTGCGACCTGTTGCAGGGCTACCATTTCGGCCGCCCTGCGCCGTTGTTCGAAGACGCAAGGCCCGCGGCCGGCGCTCACTCCGCGTGACGCCTCGGCCGCGCGCCCATCCACCGCTTAATCGCAGACCTCAATCTTTGAAGTTGCCCGCGCGCTTCTCGAAGGCGGACATCACCGCCTCGATTTGATTGGGCAGCCCGAGGATGCCTTCCTGGAGCCGGCTCTCCAGCATCAGCCGGTCGGCCGGGCTCATCTCCGACATCGCATTAAAGATCCGCTTTGAGGCTTGCACGGCGTCCGGGCTGCGGCCGGCGATCTCGCCCGCAAGCTTCAACGCGTCTTCAAGCGGTGTTTCGCTCACATGCGTCGCAAAGCCATAGGCCTGCGCCTCTTCCCCGGAGAACACGCGTCCGGTGTAAGTCAGCTCCCGCGCGATATCGTCGCGGACCATGAACGGCAGCAGCACGCTTGCGCCGAGATCGGGCACAAGGCCCCACTTCACCTCCATGATCGAGAGCTTCGCCTCCGGGTGCACGATGCGGATGTCGGCCCCCATCATGATCTGCAGGCCGCCGCCATAGGCCGCGCCGTGGACCGCGGCGATCACGGGCGGGCGGATGTCCCGCCAGATCGTCGCCATGCGCTGCACTTTGTTGGAGGTCCCATGGGTCCGCTCCGCCAAGTTCATGTCGCTCTCGCCGGCGCTCATCTTTTGGAAATTGGACATGTCGAGCCCGGCGCAGAAGGCGCGGCCCTCGCCGGAGAGCACCACGGCGCGCACGCTCTTGTCCTCGTCGAGCCGCTCGCCCGTGTCGACCAGCGCGTCGATCATGGCGTCGTCGAGCGCGTTCATCTTGTCCCCGCGCGAGAGCGTCGCATGGGCGACGCCCGCCTCGTTGGTGACCACAATTCTCTCGCCCATGGTTCGCTCCCTTATTTTACGCTTCAGAGACCTAATGGAGGCGGAGTTTGGCCAAGGCGCCGCACCCGCACAAGGCGAGAGTGGCCTTTCGGGACGCGGAAGCGCGCGCAAAGGCCTTCAGAGTTGACTTTCGGGCGGGAGACCGACCTGTCGCGCCTTACGCGACATGGGGAAGCGGCGAGGAAAGGCGTGAAATGACCGCTATTCATATCCACCAGGGCGATCTGCCGGAGGGGCTGGATCTGGGCCCCAGCGTCGCCATCGACAGCGAAACCATGGGCCTCAATCCCCATCGCGACCGTCTTTGCGTGGTGCAGCTCTCCGCGGGTGATGGCGAGGCGCATTTGGTGCGGATGTCCGGCGCGACAGGACTGCGCGAGGGCGCGCTGCTGGAGGCCCCTCGGCTGAAGGCGCTGCTCGAAGATCCTGGCCGGGTGAAGATCTTTCATTATGCGCGCTTCGACGTCGCGGTGTTTCTCCGCCAGCTTGGCGCGCGCACAGCGCCGATCTACTGCACGAAGATCGCTTCGAAACTGGCGCGCACCTACACCGACCGCCATGGCCTGAAAGACGTCTCGCGGGATCTTTTGGGCGTCGAGATGTCAAAGCAGCAGCAATCGTCTGACTGGGGCGCCGAAACCTTGAGCGAGGCGCAGGCGGCTTACGCGGCGTCGGACGTGCTGCACCTGCATGCGTTGAAGGCGCGCCTTGATGCGATGTTGGCGCGGGAAGGCCGCGTTGAGCTGGCCGCGCAGTGCTTCAGTTTCCTGCCCGTTCGCGCGGCGCTCGACCTCGCCGGCTGGGATGAGGTCGACATTTTCGCACATTCCTGATCATTGGGGCGCGGGGAGGAGCGCCAGGGTTCCAGCGCGACGCCAACGCGGCGCTGGCGAGGGAGAAGTGACCATGTCCGACGCGCCATCGCCCATCCCGCCATCGCGCGGCGGATCGATGGACAACGCGCTGCAACCGGCGAGCGCGACCCGCGCGCTGCGACTGGCGCTGCCTCTGGCGGCGATCGCCGTCGTCAGCGCCGTGTTTATCTTCGCGTCCCGCTCCGGCATCGAGGACGCCCGCAGCGCCCTTGTCGACGGGATCGCGCTGGCGGGCGGGCTCGAAGTCAGCAATCCGCGCTTTTCTGGCGTCCTGAGCGATGGCTCGCCCTTCCGCGTCCAAGCGGCCATCGCGCAGCCGGACGGCCCCGATCCCGAACGGGTGACGCTGCGCGACGTCAACGGTCAATTGCGTTTGGAGGACGCTCGAGAGCTCACGATCACCTCTTCGGACGGCGTGTTCCGGCCCAAGGACGAGGTGCTCAACCTGGAGGGCGATGTCGTCGCCACGACAAGCGACGGCTATCGCCTCACTTCCGACAGGCTTGACGTGGATTTGGCGACCCGCTCCAGCACGACGCCCACGGCCGTGCGCATTGACGGACCGCTGGGCGAGATCACGGCGGAGCGCATGGACGCCCGCGTCGAAGAGGGGTTGATCGCGAACTTCTACGGCGACGTGCGCGTCGTGATCCGCGAAGTGGTTGAGCCGGAGATCCCGTGAGCCGCCTTGCGCCCCCCGCGGGATGCGCATTCGGAGGATCTCGCGAGGATCGGCGGCGACCGGGCGAAAGGCCTTGGCCCCTTTCCCGCCGCGCGGTAACAGCTCGGCCAGGCGTGCGGTCGGCCTGCGATGGCGATGGAGCCGCAAAGGAGTGACGATCATGGCGTCTCCCATAGCGAAAAACGCGCGCCTCGGGCTGAGGCTGCCGGCGACAGCCCTTCTGGGCGCGCTGGCGGTCATGGCGGCCGGGCTGGGGCTGGGCGGTTCAGGCGCGCCATCGACGGCTGCCGCGCAAAGCCAGGCCACGCCCTTTGGCGGCTTTCAACATGACAGCACGCAGCCGATCGAAGTCGCCTCCGACGAGCTTGAGGTGCGAAACGCCGAGAAGAAGGCGATTTTCACCGGCAATGTGAGGGTCCGCCAAGGCGACGTGTTAATGAAGTCGGAATGGCTCGAGGTCAGCTACGCGGCCGAGCGCGGCGCGCAGCGCCCGGCGGAACCGGTGGCGGGTCCTTTGGGCGGCGGCGGCGCCATCGATCGACTGAGGGCGCGGGGGGATGTGATCATCTCCAATGGCGAAGAAACCGCCCGGTCGATTGAAGCGGATTATCAAGTCGCGCAGGCGGCGATCTTCATGATGGGCGACGTTATCCTTCTCCAGGGCCAAAACGTCGTGAAAGGACAGCGTCTGCGGATCGACCTGACCAGCGGCACAGCGCGCATGCTGGGGGACGGCGAAGCGTCGACGGGCCGCGTGCGCGTGCAGTTAGACCCGAACCGCGCGCGGAATTAGAAGATCGGCGACGGCGGACGCGGCGACCAGCGTCTCGGCGATCCCGGCGAAAGGCGCCTAGGCGGTCCGATGGACCCGGCGACATTGAATGAGTGAGAGCGAGTGAGCGACAACTCCAACACCCCGAGAGGCCGCTACGCCAAACCCCGTCGGCAGGCTTATTCAGATCGCGCCCGCGGAAAAGGATACGGACCAACGCGTGACGCCGCTGCGGAGGACGAGGCGCCGATTTCCGACGTCTTCGACGCGCCCGCCGACGAGCACCGCGTGGACCATGATCCGTCGGACTACGCGCGCACCGACTACGCTGGAGCCGAGGCTCCGCAAGACAGCTTCCAAGACAATTACCGAGACAACTACCCCGATGGCGATTTGCCCCAAGAGCGCTTCGCAGACGACAGCTTAGGCGAAAACCGCTTCGTCGAGCCGGCCGCCCCGGCGGATCGGCGATACGACGCCGATGGGTTTGAGGGGGGCTATGGCGTCTCGGAGGGGTATGACCGGCGGCCGCTCCGCGATGACGGCTATGGCGCGGAGACCGACCCTTACGCGGCCCCGGCGCCACCACTCGCATCCGCCGACGCCCAGCTCCCCGCAGCCAGCGCCGCAGAACTCGCCGCGGACGCAGAGGAAAGCCTCCTGGTGACCGGGATCGGAAAGAGCTTTAAGCGCCGCCCCGTCGTGCGCGATGTCAGCTTGACGGTCCGTCGCGGAGAAATCGTCGGCTTGCTCGGCCCGAACGGGGCGGGGAAGACGACCTGCTTTTACATGATCACTGGCCTGATCCCGCCCGATCGCGGCTCGATCTCGCTTATGGGCCAAGATCTGACGCGATTTCCGATGTATCGCCGCGCGCGGATGGGTCTTGGCTATCTGCCGCAGGAAGCCTCGATCTTTCGCGGCATGACCGTGGAGCAAAACATTCGCGCGACCCTGGAGCTTGCGGAAAGCTCTCCGCAGCGGCGCGAGGCTCGCCTGGACCAGTTGCTGGCGGAGTTCTCCATATCTCGGCTCCGCCGCAGTTCGGCCGTGTCGCTATCGGGCGGGGAACGGCGACGGGTGGAGATCGCTCGGGCGTTGGCCGCCAACCCCGCCTTCGTGCTGCTCGACGAGCCGTTCGCCGGCGTCGATCCCATCGCCGTCGGTGACATCCGATCCTTGGTTTGGCAGCTCAAAGATCGTGGCATCGGCGTGTTGATCACCGACCATAATGTCCGGGAAACCTTGGAGATTATTGACCGCGCGTATATCCTCCATGACGGTAGAGTGTTGATGGAAGGGGCGCCGGAACAAGTTGTTAACGATGAGAATGTGCGCCGCGTTTATCTAGGCGAAGGGTTCCGGATTTAGTTTCGTCTCTGATGCAGTATTGATGCTCGTCCAAGCGCTGCGGCGCAGCATGGCGGCCAATTCGGTCGCGTGTGCGGGGGCGGGCCTTCGGAGGTCGTCGAAACATGGCTTTCTCGCAGCGGCTCGATATGCGGCAGAGCCAGCAGCTGGTTATGACGCCCCAGCTGCAACAGGCGATCAAGATGCTCCAAATGTCGAATTTGGAGCTGCGCGACTTCATATCTGAGGAGCTCGAGCGCAACCCGCTGCTCGAAAGCGCGCCGGCCGCCTCGGGCGACGCCCCGTCGGGCGCGGATGCGCGGCCCGCCGACACCCCCGCCGAGGGAGAGGGCGCGCCGGAAGGCGCAGGCGACGCGCCGCTTGAGAGCGTGCTTGCCGATGATCGCCTGAGCCGCGCTTCCGACACCTTCGACGCCGGCGGCGAGAACCTCTACGCCGATGAAGCGCAGGCGGACCGCATCGCCGATCGCATGGCGGCGCAAACCGCAGACGGGCCGAGCTTAGACGGCCCCGGCGGCGCGGAAGCCATCGAAGCCGGCGCCTGGGCCAGCGTGGGCGCAGGCGGTTCCTCCCGCTTCGATGATGACGAGTTCAGCCTAGAGGCCCGTCTGACGAAAGAGACCACGCTCCGCGAGGCGCTGCTGGCGCAACTGGGCGCGGCCAAATGCGACACGCCGACGCGGTTGGTCGCCGCCGATCTGGTCGAGCATGTGGAGCCCGCGGGCTACCTTCGCGTGGAGATGGAGGAGGTCGCGCAGCGCCTTGGCGCGCCGCTGCAGGTGGTCGAGGACGCCGCCGAGCTGATCCGCACCTTCGAGCCCACCGGGGTGGGCGCGCGGGATCTGCAAGAGTGCCTGCGCCTGCAACTCCAGGAGCGCGATCGCTATGATCCAGCCATGGCCGCGCTTCTGGACAATCTCCCGCTGATGGCGAAGCGCGAGTTCGATAAGTTGAAGCGCATTTGCCGCGTCGACGCGGACGATCTGCTGCAAATGCTTCAAGAAATCCAAGCGCTCGATCCGAAGCCAGGCGCGCGATACGAAACTGAACTCGCAGCGACCGTGATCCCAGACGTGTTCGTGTACGAGAACCGTGTCGGCGGTTGGAATGTTGAACTCAACACGGACACTCTTCCAAGGCTTGTGGTCAACAATGGCTATGCGGCGGAAGTTCTTAAAGACGCCAGCGGTAAAAATCGCGCCGACACAGTGAAAGAGTTCCTTTCTGAGCGACAGCAAAGCGCAAATTGGCTGATCAAGAGTATTGAACAGCGCGCGCGGACCATTTTGCGCGTCTCAAGCGAGATCGTGCGACAGCAGGACGGTTTTTTCGCTTATGGGGTCTCAGGCCTGCGTCCGCTCAATCTGAAACGCGTGGCGGACGCCATCGATATGCATGAGTCCACAGTCTCGCGCGTGACCTCAAACAAGTTTATCTCCACGCCGCGCGGCGTCTTTGAGTTGAAATATTTTTTCACCCCGGCCATCGCGGCCACCGATGGCGGCGAGGCCTATTCGGCCGAAGCGATCCGCCACCGCATCAAAGCGCTCATCGATAAGGAGACCGCGGGAGCGGTTCTCTCAGACGACCGCATCGTCGCGATCCTTAGGGAAAGCGGAGTTGACATCGCTCGGCGGACGGTGACGAAATATCGAGAGGCGCTGGGAATTCCCTCGTCGATCCAACGCAGAAAGCAGCTGGCGGTCTTAAGCGTTTCTTAACGGAGCGTCGCCACCGTCTGCGGTCTCGCGTGAGGAGCGGCGATCGGACGGCCGCCCAGCCCGCGTGACAGGAAGCGGCGAGATGGCGGTGTCCCATGCGAATAGAGGTGACGGGCAAGCAAATGGATGTGGGCGACGCCCTGCGGGAGCGCCTGACCACCAAGCTTACTGAGACCATCGGCAAATACGCGATACGTCCCACCGAGGCGCGCGTCACAGTTTCCCGGGACGCCTATAATTTCGTTTGCGATTGCTCGGCGCATCTGAGCACTGGCCTGACGGCGCAGGCCTCGGCGAAGGGCGGCGACGCCCAGTCCGCCAGCGACCAGGCCATCGCAAAACTCGAAAAGCAGCTGCGCCGTCACAAACGGCGGCTCCGCGATCATCACCAACGCCGGCCGGAGCCGGTTGCGGTGGCGCAGGGCCGTTCCTACGTGATTGAGCCCGGCGGCGATGAGGATGAGGCCGGTTCTGAGACGGTCGGAAGCGCTGACGAGGATATTTGGAGCCCAGTGATCATCGCCGAAGACGCGGCCGCTATCCCTGCGCTATCCGTGGGAGAGGCGGTGATGCAGATGGAATTGACCGGATCGCCGTTCCTTTTGTTCCAGAATGACGCACAGGCCCGGATTAACATCGTATATCACCGGGAAGACGGAACAATTGGGTGGATTGACCCCGGGGAAACGCGATAGGTGGTTTTAGAAATGGACCGCTGGGGTGCCGCGCTGGCGCTTAAGGCTTCTGAGCCCTGGGCCCTCGGGCCAGTCACATCGCAGGCGTCCCAAACTGGCGTTTGGCACGGGCCTCGCCTAACCAACGCGCAGCGCATACGGCGGAGATCGAGATCATGGACCTAACCGACCTGACTGCGACAGACGCTGTTTTCCCGCAGTTGCGCGTCGGCAGCAAGAAAGCGCTGCTGCAGGAGTTGGCGTCGCGAATGGCCGCCCAGGTGCAGGCCGATCACCGCGAGCTTTTCGCCGCCTTGCTTGAACGCGAGCGCTTGGGCTCGACGGGCATGGGGCGCGGCGTCGCTATCCCGCATTGCCGTCTCCCTGGCCTCACAAAGATCGCAGGCGGCCTTGCGCAGCTCGAGAGCCCGGTCGACTTCGAGGCCGTCGACGGCGAGCCCGTGGATTTGGTTTATGTGCTCATCGCGCCGGATTGCTGCGGCTCAGATCATCTGCGCGCGCTGGCCCGCGTGAGCCGCGTGCTCCGGGACCAAACGATGTGTCAAAAGCTCCGCGGTGCGCGTGACGCTGCGGCGATACACACGCTGTTGGCTGATCACGAAGAGGCGTCCCGCGCCGCGTGATGTCGCGCCACGCCGCTTGATCGGTTGGATTGAAGCGACCGCCCGGCGCGCCCGCGTTAGACGCCATCACATCCCAGCTCGATCCGTTGAAATTCGGCCTGCCGACCGGGTATAGGTCAATCATGGAAAAGAGCATCCCCGCGATCGACGAAGGCCGGCGGGTCATTCGTTCTGAGGCGCGCGCCCTGTCCCTCTTGGCGGACGCCCTCGACGTCGCATTTGCAAACGCCATCGCGTTGCTCCGGGACGTCGAAGGCCGGGTGATCGTATCCGGCATGGGCAAATCCTGGCATGTCGGCCGCAAGATCGCGGCGACGCTCGCCTCCACCGGCACGCCCGCGCATTTTGTCCATCCCGGCGAGGCGAGCCATGGCGATCTCGGCATGATCACCGACCGAGACCTGGCGCTGGTGTTGTCGAATTCCGGTGAGACGGTCGAACTGTTCCCGCTCATCGAGCACACGCGCCGGTTTCGCATCCCATTGATCGGCGTGGCCAGCCGCGCAGACAGCACGTTGCTGCAGCGGGCCGATGTGTCGCTCCTGCTGCCATCTGCGGAAGAGGCGTGCCCGCTGGGTTTGGCCCCGACCAGCTCCACGACCATGACGTTGGCGTTGGGCGATGCGCTGGCGGTCGCGCTGATGGGCGCGCGTGGCTTCAGCGCCGCCGATTTCCGAACTTTTCACCCGGGCGGATCCCTCGGCGCGCGGCTCGTTCTGGTGTCAGACCTGATGCATCGCGGAAAAGAACTGCCGCTAGTGGCGCGCACGGAGAATATGTCGGACACGATCATCGAGATGACCGCGAAGACCTTCGGGATCGCCGGCGTGACGGACGACGCTGGGCGGCTGGCGGGCGTGATCACCGACGGCGATTTGCGGCGATGCATGCGCAACGGCGCGCTGGCCGACCTCGAGAACCAAAGCGCGGGCGAGGTGGCCACGGCCGGGCCGAAGACCATCGCCGCGTCAGCGCTGGCGGCTGAAGCGCTCGGCGTGATGAACGACGCGAAGATCACGGCGTTGTTCGTCATCGACGACGCCGGCGCGCCGATCGGCCTGATCCGGCTGCATGACTGCCTTCGGGCCGGCGTGGGCTGAGCCAAACCGCGCCGCGGCGCAGCCACGCCGAAACTTCGGCGTCACCAATTCTCTTTGAACGGGCGCAGATCCAATTCCTGGGTCCAGGCCGTGCGCGGCTGCGCGTGGAGCATCCAAAACGCCTCGGCGATGGCGGCCGGGGCCAGGGCGCCGTCCTCGCCAAGCGCGTCGAGATACTCGCCAAATCGGCTCCGCACCATGTCCCCATCCACAATGCCATCGATGATCACATGGCCCACATGCACGCCCTTCGGCCCGTACTCCCGGGCCAGGGATTGGGCGAGCATGCGCAGCCCCGCCTTCGACGCCGCGAAATGCGCGAAGTTCGGCTTGCCGCGCAGCGAGGCCGACGCTCCAGTGAACAGCATGCTGCCGCTCCCTTGCCTCGCCAGGATCGGCATGGCGCGCTTGGCGGTGTGGAAGGCCCCAAGCGGTCCGACCCGCCAGAAGCTCTCAAACTGCGCTTCGGTCAGATCCTCGAAAGGGATGATGGCGTTGCTGCCGGCGTTGTAGAGCACGGCGTCGAGCGATCCGCGCTGCGCCGCCAAGGCGAACACCGCATCCTGATCAGCCGGGGCCGTCACATCGACGCGGATCCCCTCCGCCGACCCGCCCGCGGCGGCAATCTCCGATGCGATGGCGGCCACCTTGGCCTCCGTGCGCCCGCCGACGATCACATGGCGGCCTTCCGCCGCAAAGCGACGCGCCAGCGCCCCGCCGACGCCGTCGGAGGCGCCCGCGCCCAACACGATCACGGTTTGCGTCATTCTCTGTTCCTTCCCTGTCAGGCGGACCGCGCGACGCCGCGCCCGGCCCAGAGCGCCAGGCCAATCGCGGCGACGGCGACCTCGAAATAGAGGAGCGGCGCCATGGCCTCCGGCGGCGCGCCCGCCGCGGCGAAGCTCACCATCCGCCCCACCGCCTGCGCGGCCATGAACAGCGCCGTGAACATCAACGCATCGCGCAGCCGGGGCTCACGCCATGCGCCCAACGCCATGAAGGCGGCCGACGCGATGAACAAACCGCCATAGGTGGCGCGCAGGAGATTGTCCAACGCAACGCTGCTCAGCTGCTCGCCGTAATTCGCAAGCAGCAAATTGGGATCGTAGAGATAGGCGCAGCCGATCGAGAAGATGATCAGCGCGTTCAGAATGAGAAAGATCTTCGAGATCATGGCTTTTCCTTTGATCGCGTTTCTGAAGGGTCTCGCACATCGGGTTTAAGCGGCTTCAGGGCGATCTCCCGGAGCGGGATCGCCTCGCCGTTCTCGCGGCGCGGCCTGATCTCGGAGATCTCCGCATCCGTGCGGCGGTCGACGAACGCATAGCGCCGGCCGCTTTCATGCTCCGCCCAGCGATCTCCCCATTGCGCCAACGCCATCAGTACGGGGGCTAAGGCGCGGCCCTTGGGCGTCAGGCGATACTCGGCGTAGGCGGAGCCGCCTTCGCCGTCGCGTTTCTCCATGACGCCAGTGGCGACGAGTTCATTCAGCCGGCTGGTCAGCGTGTTCTTTGAGATCCCGAGTTGCTTCTCGAACTCGCGGAAGCGCCGACTGCCCATCAGCGCCTCGCGGATGATCAGCAGCGACCACCAGGAGCCCACCTGCTCAAGGCTGCGCGCGATGGAGCAATCCATCTCCGCGAAGGATTTTGTCTTCATGACCGCCACCCCCTGATCCGCGTCGAGAAGATGCGCGCCCTCTCGCAC
Source organism: Pseudomonadota bacterium (assembly GCA_039198535.1). Taxonomy (GTDB): domain Bacteria; phylum Pseudomonadota; class Alphaproteobacteria; order Rhodobacterales; family Rhodobacteraceae; genus JALEGB01. The sequence continues at coordinate 2,559 of JBCCTM010000013.1, read as the reverse complement.
GAGATTCTGGTTGCGCTATTGAACCACATACGCAATCTGGTTCAATAATACAACCACCAAGAACGGGGAAGACGCAATGCAACTCAAACTTCACGGGGCGATCCTGTCGCCTTGGGTGCGCCGGTTGGCTCTTACGCTTGAAGAGAAAGATCTCGCCTATGAGCTCATCCCCGTCGTCCCGCTCGGTGAGCCCGATCCCGAGTTCCTCAAGATCAGCCCGCTCGGCAAGGTGCCGGTGCTGGAAGTGGACGGGCGTTTCCTGCCCGACTCGCTCGCCGGCTGCGCCTTCCTCGAGGATCTCGCGCCCTCGCCCGCGCTGTTTCCCGATGACAGTTGGGACCGCGCTTGGATGCTTTGGCTCTGTGATTTCCTGGGCGCCGGCCTCTTCTCCAAGGTCGAAGCGCCCCTGTTCGTCCAGCGCGTGATCAACCCGAACTTCCTGAAGAAGGAGGCGGACGCAGGCGTCATCGCCGCCGCGCTCGACGCGCTGCCGCGGCATTTTGACTATTTGGAAGGGCAGCTCGGCGACGGCGCTTTCCTGGTCGGCGAGCAGCTCAGCCTGGCGGATCTCACCGCCGGCAGCGTGTTCATGAATATGCGCCACGCCGACGCCCCGGTGGATGCGGCGACCTGGCCGCGCTTGGCGTCTTATGTCGATCGGCTGCACGCGCGGGCCTCGTTCCAACGGATCCTAGAGATCGAACGCGGCGCGCTCGGCGCGATCTCGCCGGTGTTCGCGGCGGCTTGAGCGACGGGGCGGCGACGCCAAGCGTCGACCGCCGGCCCTTTTGGCTTCGCTCTAAAAGACCATCGCGAGGCCCAGGCACACCAAAGTGGCGATCACGGGGATGATCACCGTGATGATCCCCACATCGCGATAAGCTTGCGCGTGGGTCAGGCCGGTAATGGTCAGCAGCGCGATCACCGCGCCGCAATGGGGCAGGCTGTCAAATCCTCCCGCCGCCATGGCGACCAAGCGATGGAGCTCCGCCGGATCCACGCCCCTGGCGATAAAATCATCCGCCAGGGTCGCCATGAAGATCTGCAATCCGCCTGAGGATGAGCCCGTGATCGCGGAGACGGTGCTGATGGCGGCGAACATGGAGAGGAACGGGTCGACATCGGCGTTGACGATGGCGCTGGTGAACGTTGAGAACCCCGCGGTTTGCACGACGACGCCGCCGAAGCCGATCACCGCCGCAGTGGCCAACAGCGGCATCATGGCGTCCTGGGTGCCTTCTCCGAGCACGTGCAACGGCTGGCGACGCACCAAGGGGAACAACAGCAGCGCGACGAGGCTGCCGAAGATCAAGGCGATCGACGGCCAGAGGATCGGCTGGGACGCGGCGAACTGCACCAGCGCGTTGTCGCCGCCCGCGCCCGCCATGGTGACGAGCCGCGGCGTGAGGATCGTGCCGATCACGAGCACCAGCGGGAACACCGCCAAGGGCCAGGCGGGGAGGTCCTCTTCAATGGCGGCGAGGTCAGGGATCTTGTCGGAGGGCCCGGCGACGAAATGCTCCCCCGCCGCCTTGGCTTTGGCGCGCTCCCGCTCCAGCCACCACATGCCGAGCGCGAACATGATCGCGCCGCCGATCAGGCCCAACCACGCTCCGGCGAATAGATCCGTGCCGAGCGTCAAAGTCGGGATCACATTATGGATCGACGGCGTGCCCGGCAGCGCCGTGAGCGTAAAGGTGCCCGCGCCCAGCGCCAGGGCCCCGCAGAACAGCCGCTTGGGGATGTCCGCTTCTTTGAGGAGGCGGAGACCAAGCGGGTACATGGCGAAGATCACGACAAAGACGACCACACCCCCATAGGTGAGCGCGGCGCAGGCGAGCACGGTGATCCAGAGCGCCCGCTCTTTGCCGAGGCGGCGGACCAACGCCATGGCGATGCTGGTGGCGGCGTGACTTTCGCCCATCACCCGGCCAAACACGGCGCCCGCGGCGAAGAGCAGGAAGAAATTGCCGGCGAAGCTGAACGCGCCGAGTTGCCCGAAGGTGTAGGCGTCTCGAAGGCTTTCGGCCAAGGGTAGGCCGTTGGTGGCGATCACCACGAGGGAGCAGAGCACCGACGCGAAAATCACGTTCACGCCGCGGAGCGCCAACCAGATGAGCAACGCCAAGCTCGCGATGAGCCCCAATATTCCAACCACTGCCGCCTCCCTGAGATCCGCCCGGCTCGTCGCGGGCGCTTATTTTCGAGGAGGCAAATAACGCGGCGCGGGCGATCGGCCCATGGAAACCGTCGCGGAGGCGGCGAAACGGGGCTGTGTGACCTGTCACAGGGCGGCGCGCTAGGTGACGGTGGCGAGGCCATGCATCATGAAGGCCGCGAATTTCGGGCCTTTTTCGTATCCGGATTCAAAGCTCTTCAGGGTGAAGCCGCCTTCCTTGAGCAGATCGTCGGCGCGGCGGGTCAGGTGGCAGCCGCCCGCCAGCGGCTTCCAATAGGGCTCGATCCGCCGCTGCCATTTTTGGATGCGGGCCTCGTCGGACAGCCCATGCTCGACGAATATCAGCCGCCCGTCGGGCTTGAGCACGCGCCGCATTTCCG
>JBCCTM010000012.1:0-22564 GCA_039198535.1 Pseudomonadota bacterium | reverse complement strand
TGGCCGATATCGGCGAAGCGCGGCTGACGCCGTCGAAAGCGCTGGCGGCGGTGTATCCAGAATTGGCGGCCGCGGCGGAGGCGGAAATGACCGCGGAGGCCGGCGCGCCTGGATCCCCCGGAGCCGGCGACAGCGCCCGTCAACAGGCGCCCATATCGGAGTTGGCCCCTGCGAGAGCTGTGGTCGACCCGAAACGACCGCAGGTGGTCCTCTCGAAAAGGCGCGGCGGCGCGCCGACGGCGGACGGCGATTTGGCGGCTGGGGCGGAACTGGCGGAGACAAATGGGCGCATGACCTTGCCAGCGGCCCCCTGCTGTCGCCCGATCCCAGGGGAGCGGATCGTCGCTTTGGCGGAGCCAGAAGTTGGGTATCGGCTGCACGCCATCGACTGCGCGGCGCTGGCCGCCCATGAGGACGATATGGACCGGTGGCTCGACGTGGTCTGGGCTCCGGAAGCCAGCGCCGAGGCGGAACATGGGGCGTCGGTCGAGGTGTTTCTGGCGAACGAACCTGGGGCGCTCGGGGAGATCTGCACCATGATCGGTCGGTCGGGAGCGAATATCGATGGGGTCGAGGTGCTTGAACGCGGCACCGACTTTCATCGGATCCGCTTTGACATGGACGTTCGGGATATCCGGCACCTCTCCAACATCCTCACGGCGCTTTCGGCTCAGCCGATCGTCGCCGACGCAGTGCGATTGGGTCGCGCCGACGAGAGGGAGATCGATCCGGAGATGGGCTTGCGGCCGACCCTCGACGCCGATCCGATGGCCGAGGAGCCGGCGATCGAGCCCGCTGATCCGGTTGAGGCTCAGGCCGCCGAGGAGGCGTCGGCTCAACGCGGCGACGGAGGGGAGGCCGCAGGCCAGGGCCGTCGTGCGAACGAAAACCGGACGCCCCCCGGCGTCGAAGCCCAACAGACCCACAATCACGGCGCCGCTTGACGCCGGCCGGCACCGCCATTTGGTCGACGATAGCATTTGGTCGCCGATAGAAAGGCTGCGGCGACGCGGCGGCCCAAATACCAATCGACACTGCTAAGCGGTGCGAGGAAGAGCGAACGGGGTGGAGATATGGCGGCGACGTTGGAGCACGGGCAGGGGGAGCGCGAGGCGGCGTTGGCGGAGTTCCGCGCGGCGGGCGCGCTCTTGGAAGGCCATTTCCTGCTCTCTTCCGGATTGCATAGCAGCGCCTATATCCAGTGCGCGCGCGTGATGATGGATCCGGCGCGCGCCGCACGGCTCTGCGACGCGTTGGCGGCGCGCCTTCGTCACGCGCAGCCGGAGCTGTTTTCGACCGGCGACGCGCCGCTTTGCGTATCGCCGGCCATGGGCGGCGTCCTGGTCGGTTATGAATTGGCGCGCGCCCTTGGCGCGATGTCGGTGTTTGTGGAGCGGGACCGGGCGGCCGATGACGCCTTCGTGCTGCGGCGCGGCTTTGAGATCCCAGCGGGAGCGCGCTGCCTCATGATCGAAGACGTGGTCACCACCGGAAAATCGTCCCGGGAATGCCTGCGGGCCATCGAGGCGGCGGGCGGCCAGCCCTTGGGCGCGGCGAGCCTCATCGACCGAAGCGGCGGCGCGGCTGATCTCGGCGTGCCCCTCACCGCCCTTTTGGAGATCGACGCGCCCCTCTATCGCCCCGACGCGCTGCCGCCGGCGCTCGCGGCGATCCCAGCGGTGAAACCCGGGAGCCGCGCCCAACCAAGGCTCGACGGCGACACGGAGGGCGGCGACGGTCCATGATCTTCAAGCGGCGGGAAAAGCGCGGCTTTTGGAGCATCGTCAAGGACCTGCTGCAGCCGCGGAAAGGATGGCGTCGGGGCTTCCAATACATTGGACGCCGGGTGCAGCGGCTGCCCGACAGCCCGCATCGCATCGCGCTGGGCTTCGCGTGCGGGGCGTTCGCGTCGTTTAGCCCGTTCTTCACGCTCCACGCGCTCGTGGCGGTGATCCTGGCCTATGCGATCCGCGGCAATATCATCGCCGGCGTGTTCGGGACGGTGGTGGGCAACCCGCTCAGCTTCCCGTTCATCGCCGCCACCAGCATGGGCCTTGGCAATTGGATACTGGGGCGGCTCGGGGACGCGGAGGCGGCGCTCTCAGAAAAGATGACCTTCAGCTATCTCTGGGCCGAGCCTTGGGACTTTTTTGAGAGCATTTTCACGCCGTATTTGATCGGCGGCCTCTTGCCCGGCTTGCTCTGTGGCGCGGCGTTCTACTTTGCGTTGCGCCCGGTTGTGGCGGCGTTTCAAGAACGACGGCGGCGCATCCTGTCGGCGCGCGCGCGGCGCCTGGTGGCGGAGCGGCGGGCCCGCGCCCGCGCGCCCCGGAGGATCGCGCCGGGCGGACAGGCGATCTAACGCGACGCCGTAGCCGCCCGTACGATGACCCGAGCGGCTCCTTCAGTGGCCTGACGCGCGGCGGCGGGCAGGCCCGAACACTTAGAGATCAGACCATGGCCCTCTCTCCCGGCGACAGCGCCGTTCCCCCCCTTCGACTTGGCGTGAATATCGACCATGTGGCGACGCTGCGAAATGCGCGCGGCGGGCCGCACCCCGATCCCCTCCGCGCGGCGCGGATCGCGGAAGCGGCCAGCGCCGACGGCGTCACGGTGCATCTGCGCGAGGATCGTCGTCACATCACTGACGGCGATCTGGCGACGCTGTGCGAACAGGTGGCGTTGCCGATCAATCTAGAGATGGCGGCCACGGAGGAGATGGCGGCGATCGCGCTGCGTCATCGGCCGCACGCCATCTGCCTCGTGCCAGAGCGCCGCCAGGAGCGCACCACCGAAGGCGGGCTGGACGTCGCCGGCGACGAGAACCGCCTGGCCCATTTCATCGCGCCGCTGCGCGAGTCGGGCAGCCGCCTGTCGCTGTTCATCACGCCAGACCCCCGTCAGATCGAAGCGGCGGCGCGGATCGGCGCGGATATCGTCGAATTGCACACTGGCCCCTACCGCCACGCCGAGGCCGGTTCGGCCCGCGAGGCGCAACTCGCCCTATTGCGCGACGGCGCGGCGTTGGCGGCCCAATTGGGCGTTGAACCCCATGCGGGCCACGGGCTCGACTATGAAACGGTGGGCGATGTGGCGGCGATCCCGGAGCTGAGGGAGCTCAACATCGGCCATTTCATCATCGGCGAGGCCGTCTTCATCGGCCTGGAAGCCGCCATCCGGGAGATGCGCCGTCGCATGGATGAAGCGCGCTATCCGCAGGACGCGGCGACCACCAACACGGCGGCCTCCGCTGCGGTTGAGGCCAGGGGATGACGGCGCCCGACCCCGCCGCGGGCCTCGGGACCCTGGCGGAGCGCCTGGGGTGCAGGGTTGTCGGCGTCGGTGTGGATCTGTGCGACATCCGGCGGATCGGGCGCTCGGTGGAGCGCTTCGGGGACAGGTTCTTGGCGCGGGTCTACACGCCCGAAGAGTGCGCGGCCTGTGAACGACGGCCGGGCGTGAGGCTCAACGCCTACGCCAAACGCTGGGCGGCGAAAGAAGCCTGCGCCAAGGCGCTTGGCACCGGCTTCGCCAAGGGTGTGGCGCAGCGGGATATTGAGGTCGAGACGTTGCCGAGCGGCGCGCCGGTTCTCCGCTTGTATGGGGGCGCTGCGGCTCGATTAAGCGCATTGACGCCGCCGGAGACCGAGGCGCGGCTGCATCTCAGCCTCACCGATGAGCCGCCCTACGCCCAAGCTTTTGTAATCATCGAGGCGGCGGCGACACATAAGCCGTGAAGCGGGGCGCCCTCGACATAACGCGGCCGACTTATTGACACCGGCCCAAAGCATATGGGCTAAGCCGAAATGGGCGCGCCTGGCCAACGGCTCCGCGCCCTGCGCTCGAGCAGGCGTGAGCGCTCGTCGGAGATCGGCCGGGCGGAGCTGCGAAAAACGGGCGAGGCGTCCAAAGCGCGGAAGAACGGGGACGGACCAGAGTGAGTGAGAGATCGAACGGCGAGACGGAAGAGACGGCGACGGAATCGTTCGGAGAGATATTCCGGACGATCGTCTACGCGCTGCTGATCGCGCTCGTGTTCAGAACGGTGTTCTTCCAGCCCTTCTCGATTCCCTCCGGCTCCATGAAGCCGACCCTGTTGATCGGAGACTATCTGTTCGTCTCCAAATACTCCTACGGTTTCTCCCGCTACGCGCTGCCCTACGGCAACCTGCTGCCCCGGGAGACCTTCGGCGGACGGCTGTTCGGCGCGACGCCCGAGCGGGGCGACGTGATCGTGTTCCGCAACCCAACGGATGAGAACGAGGACTACATCAAGCGCCTCGTGGGTCTTCCAGGGGACCGCGTCGCGGTGCGCGCGGGCGTGCTGTTCCTCAATGGCGATCCGGTGAAGCTCGACCGCGTGCCGAGCTTCATCGAGCCGAAAATGCGCTCGAGCCTCGCCAATCAGAAATGCGTGACAGGCCGCAATCTCTTCGAGCTGCGCGTCCCCGAAGAAGAGCGCGCTATAGCGCAGAACGCGGATAATTGCCTTAAAGTGCAATTCAAAGAGACCCTGCCCAATGACACGGTCCATTTCGTTTTAAACGCCACCGAAAACAATAAGCTCGACAATGTCACCGAAATCACTGTGCCTGAAGGGCATTACTTCTTCATGGGTGACAATCGCGACAACTCGGTCGACAGCCGGCAGCCGCGTTCGTTACGGGGGATCGGCTTCGTGCCCGCGGAAAACTTGATTGGTCGCGCTGAGATGATCCTGCTGTCGGCCGACGGACCTTATTGGGAGATTTGGAACTGGCGGGCCGACCGCTTCTTCAAATCCATCGATTAAGGCGGGTCCGATGCGGAAAGTCGACCGAAAGGCCCCGGTTTCGAGCCGCGCCGGAGCGCGCGCGAAGGGCGCTGGCGGATCGCTGAGCGGCCGCTTGGGTGGCGCCGAAGCCCCATCGGCCCGCCCCGACCTCGACAGCTTGGAAGCGGCCCTCGGCCATATCTTCAGCGATCGGAACCTGCTGCTGGAGGCGCTGACCCACGCCTCCGCGGCGACGACGCTGCGCCCCGATAATCAGCGACTGGAGTTTCTCGGCGACCGCGTGCTCGGCGTGCTGACGGCGGAGGCGTTGCTGGAGCGGCACCCAGAGGCGCAAGAAGGCGATCTCGCTCCGCGCTTGAACGCCCTTGTCCGCGGCGAGACCTGCGCGGAGATCGCAGAGGCGCTGGATCTCGGGCCCCATCTCCGCATGGCGCGTTCTGAGTCGCTCACAGGCGGCCGGCGCAAGGCCGCGCTGCTCGGCGACGCCATGGAAGCGCTGATCGCCGCGGCCTATCTCGATGGCGGCTGGCCGGCGGCGCGCGCGGTGTTTGAGCGCCATTGGCGGCCGCGCATCGAAGCGCAAGGGGCGGAACAAGCCCCGATCGACGCCAAAACCGCCCTGCAGGAGTGGGCGCAGGCCCGCGGGCTCTCGCCGCCGCATTATGAGGTGCTCCGCCGCGAGGGACCCGATCATGCGCCGCAATTCACCATCGCCGCCCGGCTTGAGACCGGGGCGAGCCAGACCGCCAAAGGCGCCTCAAAGCGCGTGGCCGAGCAGGGCGCGGCGGCGGCGCTGCTCCAGGTCCTGCGCGAAGGGGAGCGGTCATGAGCGGGGAACAGCCGCCCAGCGACCAAAACGAAGCGACGCAGACGCGCGCGGGCTTTGTGGCTCTGATCGGCGAGCCCAACGCTGGAAAGTCAACGCTGCTTAATCGCTTGGTTGGGGCGAAGATCTCCATCGTGACGCACAAGGTTCAGACCACGCGGGCGCGGATCCGCGGCGTCGCCCGCGAGGGCGCGGCGCAGATCGTCTTCGTGGACACGCCGGGCCTGTTCGAGCCCCGCCGCGCGCTCGACCGCGCCATGGTGGCCGCCGCGTGGTCCGGCGCGGCGGACGCCGACCTCACCGTGCTGTTGGTCGAGGCCCATCGCGGCGTCACGCCTGGGGTCGAGCGGATCCTGGGCGAGATCGGTGAAAAGCTCACCGGGCGCCGCGTGGCGCTGGCGGTCAACAAGATCGACCGCACCCGCCGCGACGCCCTGCTGGCGCTGGTGGACGACCTTTCCCAGCGCTTCGACTTCGAGCGGGTGTTCCTGATCTCCGCGGAGAAGGGCGACGGGGTGAAAGACCTCAAGGCCTGGTTGGCGGAGAGCCTGCCAGAGGGCCCTTGGCTCTACCCCGAAGACGACATCTCCGACGCGCCGCTGCGCCTGCTGGCGGCCGAGATCACCCGCGAGAAGCTCACCCTCCGTCTGCACCAGGAGCTGCCCTACCAACTCACCGTCGAGACCGAGAGTTGGAAAGACCAGAAAGACGGCTCCGCCCGGATCGAACAGGTCGTCTACGTGGCCCGCGACGGCCATAAGGGCATTGTGCTGGGCGCCAGGGGCGCGACCATCAAAGAGGTTGGCAGCCAAGCGCGGCGAGACATCGCCACCCTGATCGATCGGCCGGCCCATTTGTTCCTGCGCGTGGCGGTGCGGCCCGATTGGATGAAGGAGGCCGAACGCTACGCGGAGATGGGGCTTGAGCCGCCATCGTCCGGCGGCGGAGGGTGAGATGCGCTTGACCACGGACATCTGGGTGGCCGCATTCCGCCGGAAGGTGGAGGCCCAAGGGGCCGCCGCTTATCTCCGCCGCCGCGGCGAGGAAAGGGCGGGCGCGGTGGTCCTGAAGATCTGCCATACGGGATTGCCGCCCCATGAGCCTTGCGCCACCGCGCTCAGCCGCGTGGCCTCCATGGAAGGCGGCGGAGCCTGGAGTTGGTTGGCGGGGCCGGAGCAGCGGCCCGAGGCGGATGTGGACGCCTTGTTGGAGCGCCAAGTCCGCTTCGACCCTGACCTCTGGATTGTCGAGATCGAAGATCGGGACGGCCGCAGCTTCGTCGACGAAGCGATCCTCTAAAGACGCGGCGCGCCGGCTATTCGAAGCCGTCTCCCACAAAGCGGTAGACGCGGTTGGTGATGTCTTCGACGCCCGGTGCGGACAGCACCGCCTCGGTCAACGCCAGCGGGTTCGAGCGGCCTGCGAGCGCGTCTTGAGGCAGGACGACCGCCCGGTGCACCGTGTAATCGGGCAAGAACATCAGCACGGCCAACCGATCGAACTCACCCGGCGCGCCGGTATCAAGCGGCGGAGACTCGCTTGGCTCGCCCATGCGCACGCCCCGCACCAAAAAACGCACGCCGCCCGGGCCTTGCGCCCGCCCGTCGCCAAGGGCGGCCCCATCGCTCGACGCCTGCAAATCCAGCGTCTTCCCGGCGAGATACATGGCGTAATCTTGCGCCGGATCCCAGTCGGGCCGCATCAGGCCGCGGCGCTTCAGGACGACGCCGACCTCCGTGTAGAGTTCGAGGAGCGCAGAATTCGGCAGCGCATCGAACGCCACGCCATCATCTTCAAAGCCAGAATCTTCAAAACCCGGATCGGCTTCGAAATCCGCCGCGGCGGCAAAGCCCGCGTCGACCTGCGCGGACGCGTCGTTCGACAAGACAAGGGACGTGGCCAAAAGCAGGGCCAGCACGAGCGCCAAGCGCGGCGCGGCGCCCCCGACCGGGTTCATGTTTCGGAACTCAACCGTCTTCATCTGTCTCGCGCCCTCCGAAGCGGGTCCTGTCTTCGCGCCCGGGCGAACTCGGGGCAGTCCGCAAGGGGAGCCCGAGCAAGACCCCGATGGGCGGCGCGCTGATGAGAACAGATAAGGTCACGGCCAGGCGGCCAAGGGCGGCAGGGACATCAACACCGCTTTCGGGTTGTGACCTGTGGCTAAGCCGAACTGGGTGCCGCGGTCGTAGACCAGATTGAACTCCGCGTATCGCCCGCGGCGAAACAGCTGATGCGCCGTCTCCGCTTCGGTCCAGGGCTCGGTGACCCGCCGTTCTGCAATGGGCATGAACGCCTCTAGGAACGCGGCGCCCACCGATTGGGTGAACGCGAAATCGGCCTCCCAATCGCCGCTGTCCAAATCGTCGTAGAAGATCCCGCCGACGCCGCGGGCCTCGTTCCAGTGGCGGATCATGAAATACTCGTCCGCCCACGCCTTGAAGCGCGGGTAGTAGGACGGGTCATGGGGCGCGCAGGCCTGCTCGAGCACGAGGTGGAAGTCGGCGGCGTCAGTGAGGGAGGCCGGGTCATCCTTCGGCAGCGTCGGGTTGAGGTCCGATCCGCCGCCAAACCACGCGGCCCCGGGCGTCCAGAAATGCCGCGTGTTCATGTGGACGGCCGGCGCGCGGGGATTGCGCATATGCGCGACCAGTGAGATGCCCGACGCCCAAAATCGAGGGTCGGCCTCCAGACCCGGCACTTCTTTCCGCGCGGTGAGGGCCCGTTGCGCCTGGGGCGCCAAGCGGCCGTAGACCGTGGAGACGTTCACGCCGACTTTCTCAAAGACGCGGCCGCGCATGACCGCCATGCGGCCGCCGCCGGCGTCTTCCTCCGCGCCGTCGGGGCCGACTTCGCCCTGCCGCTTGGTCTCCTCTCGCTCGAAGCGGCCCGCCCTCATGCCGGCGTAGGGCCCGCCGTCGCAGGCGTCTTCCAGCGCTTCGAAGGCGGCGCAGATGCGGTCCTGCAGTTCGGTGAACCAGGCGCTCGCTCGGCTTTGGCGCTCCGCCGCGCTGGTCTCCTCGGTCGTCGCGCGGTCCTGCGGCATTTCTCTGCTCCTCAGCCCTACTGCACCTGTGACGCGCCGCAGTATGCCGCGGGCGGCGATGCGTGACGACGGGCAGAAACGCCGCGCCCGCAGCGTATCGCCGGCGCCCCCCTCGAATTCCGAGGCCCGCGCGCATACCTCCCACCGTTCGCGTTCGCCAGCCCGCCGTCTCGGGCGGGCCTGCGCGGCGTTTGCGCGGAAAGGATCCCCCATGTTCGCCTGGTTCGAGAACCTGCTCGACCCCTATCAGCGGTATGACGACAGCGGCCCGCCGCCCCGGGAGCTCGCGGGCTTCTTTCGGGAGATGCTCACGCCGGCGCGCGGTATGTTGGCGGCGTCGCTGGCGCTGGTCTGCGTGGCCGCGGCGGCGGACGCGCTGATGATCTATTTCGCCGGCGATCTGATCGACCGGATGCGGAGCGCGACGCCGGAGACCTTCTGGCGCGACCATGGCGACGCTGTGCTTCTGATGGTGCTGGTGGTCGCCGTCATCCGCCCGGCCGCGGCCATCGGACACCGCCTGCTGCTCGGCAACGGCTTTGTGCCCGCCATGGGCGCATTGCTGCGGTGGCGGGGGCACCGTCACATGCTTCGGCAGAGCACCGGCTTCTTCGCCGAAGACTTCGCCGGGCGTATCGCCAATAAGCAGATCCAAATCGCGCCCGCTTTCAATGACATCGTCTACCAAACGCTGGATGCGTTGGCGTATTCTATCGTGTTCTTCGGGCTCGCGACGGCGCTGTTCGCCAGCATTGACGCCTGGCTGCTGGCGCCGCTGGCCTTTTGGTTTGCGCTTTATGTGGGCGCGGCGGTTTACTTCGTGCCGCGGATCGCCAAAGCCGGCTGGGAAGTGGCGGAGGCGCGCTCCCGCCTCTCCGGCCGCATCGTCGACAGCTACACCAACATCCAAACCGTGAAACTGTTCGCCCATGCGCAGCGGGAGGAGCGCTACGCGCGGGACAGCATCGAGGATCTGCGGCGGCATGTGCAGGACATGACGCGGGTGCACAGCCGATTGACCATCGTCATGATGAGCCTCGACGTGGTGCTGATCCTCGGGGTCATCGGCGCGGCGACGCTGCTGTGGATGACCGGGGCCACGGGCGTCGGCGTGGTCGCGGCCGCGGCGGCCCTCGTCATGCGTTTGCAGGCGCTCACCGACTGGATCATGTGGACGCTGTCCAGCTTGTTCGAGAATATCGGCACGGTGAAGGAAGGCGTGGACACCATCGCGCAGCCCCTGCGGCTCACGGACGCGCCTGCGGCGCCGGCGCTCCAGGTCCGCCAGGCCGGCGTGCGCTTTGAAAGCGTCGCTCATCGCTATGGCCGCGGTCCTGAGTTCAGCGGCAAAGGCGTCGGCGTGGACGGGGTGGAGCTCGCCATCGCGCCCGGCGAACGGGTCGGCCTGGTCGGCCGGTCCGGGGCGGGCAAATCAACTTTGGTCAATTTATTGCTGCGGTTCTTCGACCCGGAGACGGGCCGCGTTCTGATCGACGGGCAAGACATTCGGCAGGTGCGCCAAGAGAGCCTGCGCGCCGCGATCGGCATGGTGACCCAGGATAACGCCCTGTTGCACCGCTCGATTTTGGAGAACATCGCCTACGGTTGGCCGGAGACGGCGCGGGAGAGCGCGCGCCCGGAGGCCATGCGGGCGGCGGTGGCCGAGGCGGCGCGGCGCGTCGCCGCCCACGACTTCATCGAGGAATTGTCCGACAAAGACGGCCGACACGGGTATGACGCCATGGTTGGCGAACGAGGCGTGAAGCTCTCGGGCGGGCAGCGCCAACGCATCGCTTTGGCGAGGGTCGTGCTGAAGGACGCGCCGATCCTGGTGCTGGACGAGGCGACCTCGGCCCTCGACAGCGAAGTGGAGGCGGCGATTTTGGAGGCCATGGAGACGTTGATGCAGGGCAAAACCGTGATCGCGATCGCCCATCGCCTCTCGACGATCGCGCAGATGGACCGGATCGTGGTGATGGACCGCGGCCGCATCGTTGAGCAGGGGCCCCATTCGGAGCTGCTGGCGTCGGGCGGCCTCTACGCGCGGCTTTGGGCGCGGCAATCGGGCGGATTTCTACCCGAGAGCGTCGCCGGGGAAGATCCGGGCGATGGCCGAGGCGCTGATCCAGCCATGGCGGCGTCAGGGTCGGGGGCGAGCCGATGAACAGCTCCGCCCGGCGCCTGGCCAATGGGATAGCGGCGCTCTATGACCCCTTCCGCGCGAGCGGCGATCGGGAGCAAGACGCCCCGCCTCAGACTTTGGGGGCCTTCTTCAAATGGTCGTTCCGCGGCATGACCCCGGCGATCTACGCGCTCGCCGCGGCGGGCGCGGCCATCGGTTTCATCGAAGTCGCGTCGCTGGCGATGCTGGGCCAGCTGGTGGACATCGCCGCCACCGCCAACCCGGAGACAGTGTTCGACCATCACTGGGATTTCTTCCTGTTGCTCGCCGCCGTCGTCCTCGTGCTGCGTCCGGTGGCCACGGTGGGGCAAGCCGCGCTCACCAGTTTGGTGATCAACCCGGGCCTGGCCCCGCGGATCCTCTGGGGGCTGCACCGGCACATGCTGGGCCAGAGCCTCCGATTCTATGAGGATGATTTCGCCGGACGGCTTGCGCAGAAGCAGCTGCAAACCGCGGGCGCGGTCCACAGTGTGACCACGGAGATCGCCAACGCCGTGGGGCTCCTGCTGGCGTTTGTCCTCGGCATGGCCGTGGCCCTCGGCGCGGCGGATTGGCGGCTGGGGCTCCTCACCGTCCTCTGGGGTGTCGGCTACGGCTTCGCGCTCTGGGGCACGCTGCCGGGCATCCGGGAGGCCGCGCGGGAGCGCGCGAAGCGGCGATCGGCCGTCTCAGGGCAATTCGTCGACAGCTTCACCAACATTCGCACGGTGAAATTGTTCGCCTATGCGGGTCGGGAGGAGGAGGCGGCGCGCCAATCGCTCGAGCGCTACCGCGAAGCGACGTTGACGTTCGGCCGCCGCGTGTTGGCGCTGCGCCTATGGTTGGCGCTGCTGAATGCGGCGTTGATGGCGGGGCTGATTTTTGGCGCGCTGGCGCTCTGGCAAGCCGGCCTCGCAGGCATCGGTTTGGCGGCGGCGGCGGGCGCGCTGGCGTTCCGCCTCTACGGGCTCTCAGGCTGGATCTCCTTCGCCGCGCTGTCGATCTTCTCGGAGCTCGGCGTCGCCGAAGACGGCGTCTCGAGCCTCACTGGCGACCATGATGTGGTGGATGACGACGGTGCGCTGAGGGGGGCGGCGGCCTTCCCCGCCACCCTCCGAGATCAACATCCAGACGCCGTGCGCTTTGAGGATGTCACCTTCGCCTATGGCCAACCCGACAGCCCAACTGGGGCTGAGAAACGAACACGCGGCCGCGGGGCGGATGGCGCAGAGCCGCCGTCGCCCCCCGCGGGCGTCGATAACATCACGCTCAGTATCCGACGCGGCGAGCGCGTTGGGCTGGTCGGGCCCTCGGGCGCGGGCAAATCGACGCTAATCGCCCTGTTGCTCCGGCTCTATGATCTGAACGCCGGCCGCGTGCTGGTGGATGGGCGGGACGTGCGCGAGGTGAGCCAGGACGCGCTGCGCGCGCATGTGGGCGTCATCACGCAGGAGACGGCGCTCTTCAATCGCTCGGCTCTGGCCAACATCCGCTATGGCCGGCCCGAAGCGAGCGTCGAGGAGGCGGTCGAGGCGGCGCGGCGGGCGCAGGCGGACGCGTTTATCCGCGATCTCGAGGATGGCGAGGGACGCCGCGGCTATGACGCGCATCTGGGCGAGCGGGGCGTAAAGCTCTCGGGCGGCCAACGCCAACGCATCGCCCTGGCCCGCGTGCTGCTTAAAGACGCGCCGATTTTAATCCTGGATGAGGCGACCTCCGCGCTCGACAGCGAAGTGGAGAGCGCGATCCTCGACGCGGTGGACGCGGCGTCTGAGGAGAAGACCGTCATCGCCATCGCCCATAGGCTCTCGACCATCGCGCGGATGGATCGGATTGTGGTGATGTCGGACGGCCAGATCGTCGAGCAAGGGGATCATGCGTCCCTGCTGCGCGAGGACGGCGTCTATGCGCGGCTTTGGGCGCGACAGTCGGACGGGTTTTTGGGCTCGGCCCCGACTTTGCCTACCGCGGCGGAGTGAGAAGAGCAGCCTGGGCTGGCGACGATTGGCGCGGGCGACGGCTGTGTGAGAGCGGCGAGAGGCGGATCGATGACGGGCAGAGGCGGGACGGCCCGGTGGCTGGCCTTGGGCCTGGCCATGGCGGCGGGTTTGGCGCTCGGGGGAGAGCCGGCGCGCGCTGAGCGGGGCAGCCCGCCGCTGCCATCCGCGATCGAAGCGGCGGCGGCCTGGTTCGTGGTGGAGCGTTTTCTAAACGGCTCCAACGATTTGCGCGCCGTTCGCGGCCTCTATGGCGAGACGGTGGACTATTTCGATCAAGGGCTTCGGCGCCGCGACCAAGTGATGGCGGATAAGCGCGCTTATTTTTCCCGCTGGCCGAAGCGGATTTTCACACCGGATCTCGGCACCTTGCGCACGCGGACGATCCCTGGGCCGGATGGCCGACGGGATGTGGAGGTGACGCTCGAGGTTGATTTCGACGTCTTCGGCCCCAACCGCCGCGCCAATGGGCGCAGCGAGGTCGCCTTGGTGCTGGCGGAACGGGGCGAGGGGTTCATCGTGTTAGCGGAAGGCGGTCGGGTGATTGGGCGCAGGTGACGCGAGGAACGCCCGGCGCGCGGCTCAGCCCGCTTGAAGCAGCGGCGCCAGCTGCGCCGCGCCAATGACCACGAACAGGGCCCCCACCAGGGACTTGGCGTACCAGGTCGTCAGGGGAAGACGATTGATGTCGACGGGACGTCGGCGCTGCGCCGCCCCGCTATACAGCAGCCATATCCCGAGCGCCGCCATCGCGGCCCCGACGGGCCAAGGCAGCGCCGCCGTTATGTTAAAGCCCATATGGCGCTTCATCCTTCTGACGCGGCCCGCGCCTCTGGCGCGCTTTCCGGGGGTGACGCGGCGAACTGGCGGCGCGCCTCCGCCAACGCGACGGCCGCCGCGACCGACACATTCAACGAACGCGCCCGCGCCTCAAGCGGGATCCGCAGGCGCAGATCGGCCGCGGCGTGCACCTCGGCGGGCGCTCCCGCGCTTTCTCTGCCGAGCATGATACGGTCGTCTTCACGGAACGCGCAGCGCCAAATTGGCGGCGCGTCAGCCGAGGTTGTGAGCAAGATCAACCGGCCAACCTCGCCCGCCGCCGCGTACTTCTCCCAGCTGGTCCAGCGCCGGACGGCCACATGTTCGAGGTAATCGAGCCCGCTGCGTCGAAGCGCTCTGATCGAAAACGGAAAGCCGCAGGGCTCGATAACGTCGACGCTCGCGCCGAAGCAGGCCGCCACACGGATCGATGCACCGAGGTTCAGCGCGATGTCGGGTTGAAACATCACCAACCGCGGCACTTTGTTTCTCCGGAAAATACAGTTTTCTCGAACAATTTGACCAAACGAGAGTTGCGTCCCAGGTCACTGTTTGGCAACGCCTTGTCTGCGACATTCTGGCTCAGACCGGTCGACGATGAACGCTGCTCGACGTGGCGTATCCGGCGCGATACGGGAAGGGTGCGACGGATTGTCGCGACGCCCACCAAGACAACGATGCTTGGTGTGAGCGACGTTGCCCGCAAGACCGGGTGGACCACTTGGGATCGGAGAAGGATCCTAGGGAGAGATGGAGGTGCGTATGTCTGCCGGCGACGACACGGCGACACGCCGCGATTTTCTTTACATCGCCACCGGCGCCGTTGGCGCGGTTGCGACCGGAACCGCGGTTTGGCCGCTTGTGAACCAAATGAATCCGGACGCGTCCGTTCTCGCGTTGGCGTCGATCGAGGTCGACTTCAGCGCGCTTGAGGAAGGGTCCCAGCTGATTGCGCAATGGCGCGGTAAGCCGGTGTTCATTCGCCGACGCACGGCCGAGGAGATCGCCTCCTCCCAGTCCGTCGACACCCGGACTTTGCCCGATGCCAACGCGCGGAACGCCAATATCTCGGCCGACAGCCCAGCGGATGACGCGTCGCGGAGTTACCAGGATGGCGCTTTGGTCGTCATGATGGGGGTCTGCACGCATCTCGGCTGCGTTCCAAACATGGATGGCGGCGATTTCGGCGGGTGGTACTGCCCCTGCCATGGCTCGCACTATGATGTCGCAGGCCGCATTCGTAAGGGGCCCGCCCCTGAAAACTTGCCTATACCAACGCTCTCGTTTCCCAGTGAAACGGTCGTTAAACTTGGTTAGGCGCTGAAACAGCAAACTGACGGAGCACCTTATGTCCGGCGGACACATCCCTCAGGAACATCACGAGCCGACCAGCGAGGCCGGCAAGTGGCTTGATAATCGCCTCCCCGTGGGCGGCCTCCTCGCGCATCTCAACAGTTTCCCGACACCGAAGAACCTGAACTGGTTATGGGTGTTCGGCGGGATCCTGGCGGTGTGCTTGGTGATCCAAATCGCGACGGGCGTCGTGCTCGCGATGCACTACACGCCCCATGTGGATCACGCCTTCGCGAGCGTTGAGCACATCATGCGCGATGTGAATGGCGGCTGGTGGCTTCGCTACAGCCACGCGGTTGGCGCGTCGTTCTTCTTTATCGCCGTCTACATCCACATTTTCCGCGGGATCTTTTACGGCTCATACAAAGAGCCTCGCGAGATCCTGTGGATCATCGGCGTGCTGATTTACTTGCTGATGATGGCGACGGCGTTCATGGGGTATGTGCTGCCGTGGGGTCAGATGTCCTTCTGGGGCGCGACCGTGATCACGCAGCTCTTCTCAGCGATCCCGCTGGTCGGCGACAACATCCTCATCTGGCTTCAAGGCGGCTTCGCGATCGACAATGCGGCGCTGAACCGCTTCTTCGCGCTGCATTATCTGCTGCCGTTCGCGATCGCCGGTCTCGTGGTGCTTCACATCTGGGCCTTGCACCATGTGGGGAATAACAACCCCGCTGGCGTCCCGGTCCGCAACGACTCGGTTGAGACGGCGAAGAAAGACACCGTGCCCTTCACGCCGTACTACACGGTGAAAGACCTGTTTGCGATCATCGTGTTCCTGATTATCTTCGCGATGTTTGTCTTCTACGCGCCCAACTATCTCGGCCACGCGGACAACTACATCGAAGCAAATCCGCTGGTGACGCCGGCGCATATCGTGCCCGAATGGTACTTCCTGCCGTTCTACGCGATCCTGCGGTCAATCCCGGACAAGCTGATGGGCGTGGTCGCCATGTTCGCGGCGATCGGCGTTCTCGCGCTGCTCCCCTGGCTCGATACGTCGCGGACCCGGTCGGGCGCGTATCGCCCGCTGTTCCAACGCTTCTTCGCGCTGTTCTTTGTGGCGTGCCTGGGCCTCGGCTATGTCGGCGCCAAGTCGCCCGATGACATCATCATCGGCAGCGTCAGCCATGAGAAGTTCTCGACGGAGGAAGAGGCGACGGCGTTCATGACGCAGCTGCTGGCGGACGACCCCGGGGCGACTGTCGCCATGGCTCAGAAAATCGACTTTGATGCAAACAAAGTCTATTACGATGTCGCGGAAACACATTTGGCGTTCCGTTACATCCATCTCGGCCAGTTGCTGACGCTCTACTACTTCGCATTCTTCTTGGTGATCTTGCCGGCGCTCGGCCTCATCGAGCGGTCGAAGGCCCTGCCGGAAACCATCGAAGATCACTTCAACGCGAAAATGGCGAAGAAGAAGGGCGTGAGCGCAGGCGCGACCTCCGATGGCGGCGATAAGCCTTCAGCGGTTCCGGCGGAGTGAGCATCATGGCGTATCTTACCGAAACCCTGACCAAGGCTGCGACGAAAGCCGCGGCGGTCTCCGTCCTGGCGTTGGGCCTCAGCGCAGCGCCAGGATTAAACGGCGGCGACGCGCATGCGGCGGGCAAGGGCGTGGGCGTGATCGACCATGATTTCGCCCATGAGGGCGCGTTCGGGGCCTTCGACCCGGCGCAACTCCGGCGCGGCTGGCAGATCTACGCGGAGGTCTGCTCCAGCTGCCACTCCCTCAACTACCTGAGCTACCGAAACCTCGGCGAGCCGGGTGGGCCCGAATTCAGCGAAGAGGATGTGAAGGCGATCGCGGCGCAGTTCGAGGTTCAGACCATCGACAGCGAAGGCGAGCCGATCTTCCGCCCTGCGGTGCCATCGGACAAGATGGTGGCCCCCTATCCAAATGATGAGGTCGCCAAGCTCTCAAATGGCGGCGCGCTGCCCCCTGATCTCTCGCTGATGACCAAAGCGCGGACCGGGTATTTCGGCATCTGGAAACAGCTGGCCGAAGGAATGGGCGGGCCGGAATACGTGTACTCGCTGATGCTCGGTTACACAGACGAGCCGCCCGAGGGTTTTGAGGTTGGCGACCTGTATTACAATCGCTACTACCCCGGGCACCGCATCGCCATGGGCCGGCAACTGTGGGAAGACTTTGAGTATCTTGACGGCACAGTCGGCACGGTCGAGCAGCAGGCGGAGGACATCACCGCCTTCCTGACCTGGACCGCCGAGCCCAAGATGGTCGAACGTAAGCAGGCGGGCATTCGGAACCTGTTGTTCCTGACGCTGTTCGCCGTGCTGCTCTGGTACTCGAACAAGAAGCTCTGGTCGTCTGTGAAGAAACCTTCATAGATATCTGCGCCTCACCGGCGGATAGACATCACCCTCTCCGCCCCGCGGAGGGGGTTTTTTATCGCGCCGGTGTGCGAAAGCGGCGCAGCAAGCGTGGGGAGCGCGCCGCATGTCCCATAACAGCTTCGGGCATCTGTTCCGCGTCACCACATGGGGTGAAAGCCACGGCCCGGCCCTCGGCTGTGTGATCGATGGCTGCCCGCCCGGGGTCGCGCTGACCGAAGCCGCCATCCAGCAGCGGCTCGACCGGCGCCGCCCGGGCCAGAGCCGGTTCACCACGCAGCGCCGCGAGCCTGATCAGGTGAAGATCCTCTCGGGCGTCTTCGAAGATGACCGCACGGACGGGCCCCGCACCACGGGCGCGCCCATCAGCCTCATGATCGAGAACACCGATCAGCGCTCGAAGGATTACAGCGCCATCCGAGACACATATCGCCCTGGGCATGCCGACTACGCGTATGACGTGAAATACGGGATCCGAGACTACCGCGGCGGCGGCCGATCCTCTGCGAGGGAGACGGCGGCTCGGGTCGCGGCGGGCGCGGTGGCCGAGCGCGCCCTCGCGGCGGTGGCCCCCGACATGAAGATCCGAGGGGCTTTGGTGTCCATGGGACCGCATGATGTGGACCGAAGCCGCTGCGCCTGGGACCAAATCGACCAGAACGCCTTTTTCTGCCCTGACGCCGAGGCGGCCGAGCAATGGGCCGAGACGCTCGACGCGGCGCGGAAGGCCGGCGACAGCCTGGGCGCGATCATTGAGGTGGTGGTGAGCGGCGTCCCGGCCGGCCTTGGCGCGCCGGTCTACGGCAAACTCGACCAAGAGCTCGCCGCGGCGATGATGTCGATCAACGCCGTGAAAGGCGTGGAGATCGGCGACGGCTTCGCGGCGGCGCGGCTCTCGGGCTCTGAAAACGCCGACGAGATCCGCAGCGGTGGGACGGAGGGCGGGCCCGTGTTCCGCTCCAATCGGGCCGGCGGCGTCTTGGGCGGCATCTCATCCGGGCAGGATCTGGTCGTGCGGTTCGCGGTGAAGCCGACCTCGTCGATCCTGACCCCTCGGGCCACGATCGACCGGGAGGGCAACGAGGTCGACATCGTCACCAAGGGCCGCCACGACCCATGCGTCGGCATCCGCGCCGTGCCGGTGGCGGAGGCCATGGCGGCCTGCGTTTTGCTCGATCATTGGCTTCGAGACCGCGGACAGTGCGGCGGGGTGGCGCGACCCGGCGCTTCTGGCTGAGCGCAGGCCGCGCTGACCTTTTTGTGTCGCCGGCGGCGTCACGCCGCGCTCCGGTCCGATCGCGAACGCCGCGCGGGGGCCTCAATGGCCCCAAGCGGCGTACCCCCGCCTAAATACCCCTGGCTCTCCGCCCGCTTGGCTCCGGCGCGGGGATCCCCGCCACGGGTCTCGCCGCTAGTCCTGCTTGGAGGCGTCAGACGCAGCATGGGCCGTCGCCAACGCCGCCAGGCGCGCCCTGGCGGCCGGGATTGCGGCGCGGCCGAGGGCGGGGAGGACGCGACGGTCCATGAAAAAGCCGGTCAGGCGCAGGGCGTCGGCGAAGGCGTCGGCGGAGGCCGACGCGCCTTCGAGTTGCAGGAAGCCGGGCAGCGGCAGCAGCTTGTCACGATAGGGCGCGCCGGCCTCCCGGCTGACGGCGCGCCCGCTGCGCGGCGACACATAGATCAACTCCTGCGCCGCACCGGTGGCCTCGCAACTGGAG
This sequence comes from Pseudomonadota bacterium, assembly GCA_039198535.1. GTDB lineage: Bacteria > Pseudomonadota > Alphaproteobacteria > Rhodobacterales > Rhodobacteraceae > JALEGB01. The sequence goes on along the minus strand of JBCCTM010000012.1, from coordinate 3,515 downwards.
AGGTCGAGGCCAAAACCGAGCTCCGTCAGCACATCGAGCTCCCAGCGCGCGTAGGCCTCTCGCCAGTCTCGCCCGGCGGCCAACGCGTCGAACAGCGCCACGCTGCGCGGATAGAGCACGGGCTGCGGTTCGCTCTCGGGCAGCAGGTCCACCAACAGCGCGGCCGCCGAGGCCATGGCGGCCAGCGCCAGCGGATCGTCGAGCACCATGCCGGCCCGCGCGCGCAGCGCCTCCGCTTGGAACCGGCCCAACTGTTCCTCCAGCCGCGCGCGCCAATGCAGCGAGAGCTGAGCGCCGACTTGAAACTCGGCGGCGCGGCGACGGCTGGCGCCGCCGCGCACGAGACCGCGGCGGCGGCCATGATCGGCGGTGAGCGCATCAAGGATCAGCCCCCCCTCGCCATGGCGGGCGGTGGCCAGCAAGATGCCTTCATCGCGCCATTCCATGCTTCCGCTCCGCTTAGCCTTACGCGGCGTCGCGGAAGAAGGCGGCGATGGGATCCCAGAGCTCCGTCTCCGCATCGCGGCCGACGATCATCCCCACATGCCCGCCCCGGGGTTTGAGCAATTGCGCGTTGGGCAGCGCCTCCGCCGCGGCGGCGACGCTGTCAAAGGGCGCGACGGTGTCAACCGTCGAGGCGACGACCAGGGTCGGCGCTGTGACGGCGCGTGGATCGAAGCGCGCGCCGCCCACGCGCCATCGCCCGCTGGTAAGCGCGTCATCCAAGCTCCAATCGATGAACAGCGTCCGGGCCGCCGGGCCGGCCAGCCGCGGGCCCGCGCCGAGCCAATCTTCGACCGCGACAAAGCGCCGACCGAGCGCGCTGTTTCGACCCTTCTGCGCGTAGCTCGGGAATTTGCGGACCGCCTGCAGCGGATCACGCAGAAAGAACAGCGTGTTGAGGATGTCAGACGGCACGCCGCCAAACACCGCGGCGCAAGCGTCGATCAATTGCGCCAGTTCGCGGCGCCCAGGGCGCGCGGCCTCGGGTGGCCGCAAGGGCCCGAAATCCCAGGGCGCGGCCAACAGGCAAAGGCGGGCGACCCGATCCGGCCGGCGCTGGGCCGTCGCCGCCGAAAGCGCGCCGCTCATGCAATGGCCGATCACGCCAAACCGTGACGCCCCGGTGAGCCGAGCCACCTGGTCCAGCGCCGGCGAAGCGCGCTGCTCCACGTAATCGGCCAGGCTGAAGCGGCGCTCAAGACGGCCCGGATCGCCCCAATGCAGCAGAAACGGGCGGACGCCGCGCGCGGCCAGGCCTCGCAGGAAAGACCGCGCCCGGGAGAGATCGAGGATCCACGGGCCGTTCACGAGGGACGGCAACACCACCACCGGCGGCGCGTCCTCATCAGCGTCGGCGGCGCTGTAATCGAGCAGCCGGGCCGCCCCTGACCGCCAGACCACCTCTGGTTCGGCCGGGCGACGCAGGGGCGGCGCGGCTTGATAGGCGGCCATCCCGTCCAAGGCGGAGCCGAGGTCGGCCAGGGCTTCTTGCGCCACGGCGGCGCGGGCGGCCTGGGCCCCCTGGGCGCGCATCGCCGCCGCCAAAGCGGATCCGCGCTCCCGCAAGGAGGGCCGCCACGGGAAGCGCGGATCATCGGCCGCCACCGCCATGGAGACGCCGTTTTGAAAATCGCTCGCCGCCGCCAGAACATGGGCCGCCAGCGGGCGGGGCGCGCCGCGACGCCGCGTTTGGTCGCGCGACTGCTGCGCCTCCTCTGGGTTCGGCTGATGAGCCATTGCGTCGTCCACGTCTTCCGCCCTCGCTTACGGATCCGTTCGCTCATTCTCCGGGCGATCGCCCGAACGGCGTCGCGGGTGCGAATTTGTCTCGGCGCGGGCCCCCGCCTCCGATGGCGCGTCTTCCGCCGGGAAGGGGGGGCGCCAATTTCGCCGCCACAGGCGCCAATAGCTCTGGGCCAAGCGCTCGATCGGCTGATCCTCCAACCGCCGCTCTCCCGCCGGCGTGCGACCTGATTTCGCCATTTTCAAATCCACCGTGAACTCAATACCCTAGAGAAAAAACGATTGCGCCAGGGGCATCAAGGTGAGACACCATATGGAAACAAATAAATGCAGGGAAGGTTCGGCGAAAGATCGACTGGTCTTGCGCTAAAATCCGCGTCGCGGCGTAAGTGACTGGAATGAGACGATGAAAGATGAGAACCGCGCCCTGAATTCACAGGGATCGAGCGCCGCGCCGCAGCGCGAGGCCGCAAGCGAACCGGTCACGGTGAAGAAATACGCCAATAGGCGACTGTATAACACAGCGACGAGTAGTTACGTTACTTTAGAAAATCTAGCGACCATGGCGCGGGATGGCGTTGACTTCGAGGTGCTCGATGCGAAGACCGGCGAAGACATTACGCGGTCGGTCCTGACCCAAATTATCTTCGAGGAAGAATCGCGCGGAAGAGAGCCTTTGCTCCCCACAAGTTTCCTGCGCCAGCTGATCAAGCTTTATGGGCACACGCTTCAGGGGTATGTGCCCGGCTACTTAGAAGCGACCATGCAAGCGTTCGAGCGGAACCAGGAGAGCTTCCGCGCGCAAATGGAGCGGTCCTTCGGGCAGACCCCGGGCTTCATGCAGTTTGACGCGATGGCCCGGGCCAATATTGAGATGTTTCGCAAAGCGATGTCGATGTTCGCCACGTCCTTTAATGAGAAGGACGCCGGCGAGCCTGGCGGCGGCGCCGACGCGGACGACCAGCGTGACGACCGCGATGAGGCGGACCAGGAGCTCGAGACACTGCGCAAGGAGCTCCTCGAGATACAGCGCAAAGTCGATTTGCTGATGCGCGAGCAGGCGGACAAGTAGGCTAGGTCGGTTCGCCAAATCGATCGCCGATCAGAGCCTCAAGCGCTCCGAGAGCCTCGGACGCCTGCGGGCCTTGCGCGGTGACGTGCACGGTTGAACCGCGGGCCGCGGCCAGCATCAGCAATCCCATGATTGAACCGCCATTTACGGTCATGCCGTCTCGGGTGACGGTGACCTCGGCGTCAAACTCTTCGACCACCGCTGCGAATCGGGCCGACGCTCGCGCGTGCAAACCCTTCTCGTTAATAATTGTCAGAGCCGCCCGCAGCGGGCCTGATGGCGGGCTGGACCCGTCCCTTGATGACACTTACGCCCCCTCACGCCTGGTCGGAGCCGTCGCCGCCGCCGCTCAACAACTCTGTCGCGTCCAAAATATACCGACGTCCCGCCGCGACCGCCGCCTCCACCGCTTCGCGGCGATCCGCGGTGCGGGATTTGGCGAGCTTCATCATCATCGGCAGGTTGGCTCCGGTCACCACATCCACCCCATCAAATCGCGCCATGGTGGCGATCGCCAGGTTCGACGGCGTGCCGCCGAATAAATCCGTCAGGATAACAACGCCGGCCCCGGCGTCGACCCGCCTGACCGCGTCTTCGATTTCCCGGCGACGCTCGGTGAGGTCGTCTTTTGGCCCGAGGCCGATCGCTTCCGCGCGCTCGAGGGGCCCCACCACGTGCTGGGCGGCGTTCAGCAGCT
>JBCCTM010000011.1:0-22716 GCA_039198535.1 Pseudomonadota bacterium | reverse complement strand
CCGCAGGTGATAGTTGTCTTGCATGCGAAAAGTGGTCGTCTCGGCTGTTCCGCGTACCGAGAAACTCATTTGAAAATCTTGCCTGCTGGCGGAGATTGCTCCGTGCAGGACCTCTTGACCGCTCTTCGGTAACCCGTCACCCGCCGAAAGACCAGTAAGGCGTAATGAATTGCTGGCGTCAGCCCGCTGCTCTTGTGTGCGCGCACCGTGCGACGCGCAGCTTCTCCGTCGCATCTGAGGGCTCAGCGTCGGCGCTAAGCGCGCCGGGCGTCCCGCTGCGCTGGGGCGGCGAATTTAGGTCCACAATCATTGACGCACCGCATCTGAGCCGGCTCGCCACAGGGACATCATCGCCGCTGGGACGTCATCGCGAGGCTGTTGAGCAGTGCAAAAAGGTTGGTCGCCGCCCGTTGAAAAATTCTGACAGCCGTGTCATCTTTTTTACGAAGCGAAATCGGCGACGCCGCTTTTCAGGGTGTGGCCACCGCTCGAGGCGAAGGAGGCGCGGCCATGTTGGATCAATCGTCGACCCCCGCGGCGCCGGGGTCGGGTTTATCGGGCTCGGAGGTCTACGAGCCGCCGAAGATCCCGACGATGCCAAACGACGCGTCGTTCTTTCGGAAGATGCGGACCACGGTCACCAACCCCATCGCCGGCTTGCCGGAGGGCGTCTATGATCGGCCTTACGTGACCATGGGGGGCGATCCGGCCCCAGTCGCCTTCATCATGGATCCGTCGATCCTTGAAGAAATGCTGATCAAGCGGTGGAAGGAGTTCCCAAAGACGCCGCTCGATCACCGCGTGTTCAAGCCGCTGCTGGGCGAGGGGCTGCTCTCCGCGGAAGGGGATGATTGGAAATGGAAGCGGCGGTTGGCCGCTCCCACCTTCGCGCCGGCGGCGCTGGCGCGCATGGCCCCGGCGATGGTGGCGCCGTTTGAAACACTCGCCGCCAAATGGGCGGAGCCCGCTCCGGCGAGCGGAGCGCCAGGCGCCCGGGGACGGGACGCCGATGTGGACCAAGCCATGGTCGACGCGACCATCCTGGTGATCGAGCGTATCCTGTTCGCCGACCCCTCCGAGATGGATCTGGCCGCCATCGCCGAGGGCACCAGCCGCTACCTGGCGCCCATGGGTTGGGTGGAGCTCGTGACCCATCTCGGCCTGCCCGCGAGCACACCCTATCCAGGGCGCTGGCGGCAGATGCGGGCGCGGGATGAGATGCGCCGCATTGTCGGCGAGGCTGTGATCAAGCGCCGAGCGGCGGTGGAGGGCGGCGCCGAGCCCCAGAAAGATCTGACCGGCGCGCTCCTCGCGGCGCGGGATCCGGAGACCGACCGGCCGCTCTCGGATGAAGACATGGTCGACATGCTGTTGACCCTGGTGGGCGCGGGCCATGAGACCTCGGCCCACACGCTCAGCTGGATGCTGTATTGCCTCGCGCACCAGCCGGGGCTGCAAGACGAGTTGGCCGCGGAGGCGCGGGAGGTCGCGGCGTCCCGGGAGGGTCTGGACGCCGACGCGCCGTTCACCGCCAAGGACATCCCCGCCCTCGCCCGGACCGAGGCGGCCCTTAAAGAGGTGCTGCGCCTGTTCCCCGTGGCGCCCCTGATCGCGCGGCGCACCACGCGGGAGGAGCAGTTTGGCGAGCTGCGGCTCAAGGCGGGCGCGTTCTGCGTCGTGCCGATTTACGCGCTGCAGCGGAGCGCGTTGCATTGGGAGCGGCCGGACACCTTCGATATTGGCCGCTGGCTCAATCGCAAGGAGCCGAGCCGGACGCTCTACATGCCGTTCGGCGCCGGGCCGCGCGTGTGCATCGGGGTGAAGATGGCGATGATGGAGATGATCCTCGGGGTCGCCACGATGCTCAGAAAGGTCCGATTTGAGCCCACGATCGAGACCGAATGCGCGCCGGTTCACAGGGTGACGATGCGGCCGCAGACCGGCATGATGCTGAATATCTCTCCGCGGGACTAAAGAAGAGGCGCGCGACCGATGCTCGATCAACAGGCGAACACGTCCACGGTGGCCGCGCGCGACGGAGCCCCAAGCGCGACAGATGGCGTGGCGCACGGCTTCACGCCGCCGATCTTGCCAAAACTGCCGGACGGCGCGCCGACCTGGAAGCGCCTGGCGACGACCTTGGCGAACCCCGTCGCCGCGTTCCCGGAGGCGCTGTTCAAAGAGCCTGTGCTGGTCAATGAGGGCAGTCGGCTCAAAAACGCTTATGTCTGCGACCCTGAGATCCTCGATGAAGTTCTGCTGAAACGCGCGAAAGACTTCGCCAAGACGGAGATCAACGCCCGGGTGTTTCGGCCGGCGCTCGGCGAGGGGCTGCTCTCGGCGGAGGGCGAGGATTGGCGGTGGAAGCGGCGGCTTGCGGCGCCCACCTTCGCGCCGACGACCTTGGCTAAACTCGCGCCGGCCTTCGTGGCGCCCTTCGACGCGCTGGCGGAGCGTTGGGCGAGCATGCAGCCCGCCGGGCCGGAGGCGGGCCAGACGGTGGATGTCAGCGCGGCGATGATCGACGCGACCCTCGATGTGATCGAGCGGGTGTTGTTCGAAGATCCCTCCGAGATGGACCAAGGGCTGATCGCCCGGGAGCTTGAGACCTATCTGCAGCCGATGAGCTGGGTGGTGGTGTCGGTGCTGATGCGCTGGCCGCGTTGGGCCCCCTATCCAGGCAAACGCCGCCAGTTCAAGGCGCGGGATCGCATGCGGGCGGCGGTGCTCGATGTGGTGCGGCGCCGCCGCGAGCGGCTGGCCGCTGGAGAGGCGCCGGCGGATCTCACATCGGCCCTGATCGAGGCTCGGGATCCGGAGAGCGGACGGCCCTTGTCAGACGACGACATGGTCGATCTGCTGCTGACCCTGGTGGCGGCGGGGCATGAGACCACCGCGCACAGCATGTCTTGGACGCTCTATTGCCTCGCGCATCAGCCGGAGCTGCAAGACGCGCTGGCGGAAGAGGCGCGGGCGGCGGAGGAGGGCGGCCCGCTGGGTGCGCGCTCCATGAACGCCCTGCCGGGCGCAGAAGCGGCGGTGAAAGAAACGCTGCGTCTTTATCCCGTCGCTCCGCTCATGGCGCGCACCTGCCTGAAGGATGAGCGGTTTGGCGACATCGATCTTCCGGCCGGATCGATGGTGAGCGTGCCGATCTATGCGCTGCACCGCCATGAGACGCTGTGGGAGCGGCCGAACGATTTCGACATCACGCGGTTCCTCGGCCGCAAGGATCCGCCGCGCACGGTCTACATGCCCTTCGGCGCCGGCCCGCGCGTGTGCATCGGCGCGCGCATGGCGATGATGGAGACCACGCTGGGCTTGGCGGCTCTGCTCCGCCGGGTGCGCCTGGAGCCTTGCGCGGATACCGTATTCGATCCGCTGCACCGGGTGACCTTGCGGCCCCGAGACGGCCTCCAGCTCCGCGTCTCGCCCCGCCACTAGCCCCATTGCGGGGCGGTGGGCGCTGGGCCCTTTGAACTCTGTGGGCGACAGCACGCGTTCAGTCACCGGATTTCTTGGCTCTATTTCTTGGCTCTGCGCCAGGCCCTGAGGTCCGCGCCGTGCGCCATCAGCGCTTCTAACGCTTCGCTCATCCGCCGGGCCCTCGTCACGGCGGTTTTTGCGGTCGCCACATGCTGTGCGAGCATCCGTTTCTTCCCGGGCGTGAGAGCGTTCCATTCGGCGGCGGCGCCAGGGGTGGCTTGGATCTTCGTGTCCAGTTCGGGTGGCGTCTCGACATGGTCTTGGTCTGCGATCCGAAATCGCATCTCGACGATGTCGCCGACGCCAGCTCCGCTGTCGCTGAGCACTTTGGGTGAAACGATCACGTAGTGACGCCCATCCCCCGTCGGCATCAGGGCGTTGGCGAAGGCGACTTCCGCGATCTCTCCTTCGATCCTCAAGCGAGGATACTGAGATAAGGGCAATTGAACTCGCAGACCATCCGGCAGCATCAGCACCTTGTACCAGATGACCTTTGTGTAACCGACACCGAACCTCTCGATTGGAGCTTCGAAAACAAAGGGGAAAATGGTCTCTTCTTTCAAGCGGCGTCTTTCTATTTTGTTTGTGCGGTTGGCTGCGTCCGCGCCTGAGACGCCCAATCTTTTTATGCCGTTCACGTGGCCCGTTGCAGTGAAAAACGTCCCAGTGAAACAAGGCGCGGCGGCCCATCCACTGGTGGTTCCGTCTCATCCGACCACCCTGCGTCGCATAGAGAGCGCCAGCGGACTTGAGCCGCGGGCCCGGACCCGGCATGGTCGGTAAAACGTGGGGAAACTTCGCGATGCAAGGCGAACAATGGCGAATTTAGAGACGTTTCGCACCGAGACCCGGGGCTGGCTTGAGGCCAACTGCCCCGCTGAGATGCGCGCGCCCATGGGCGACGGCGATGTCTGCTGGGGCGGGCGGCGCTTCGAATTTCAGTCGGATGCGCAGCGGGCCTGGTTGGAACGTTGCGCGGAACGCGGCTTCACCACGCCCACCTGGGACCAGGATTACGGCGGCGCCGGCCTCTCGGGCGATGAGGCGGCCGTGCTGCGCGAGGAGATGCGCGCCCTCCATGCGCGCCCGCCGCTCCTGAGTTTCGGCATCTGGATGTTGGGCCCGGCGCTTCTGGAGTTCGGCTCAGAGGCGCAGAAGCGGGAGCATCTGCCCAAGATCGCCCGCGGCGAAATTCGCTGGTGCCAGGGCTACTCCGAGCCGGAGGCGGGATCGGACCTCGCCTCGCTCAAGACGAAAGGCGTAGAAGACGGCGATGACTTCCTGGTGAGCGGGCAGAAGGTTTGGACTTCCTACGCCGACCAGGCGGACTGGATCTTCTGCCTGGTGCGCACGGAGCCGGACGCGCCGAAGCATAAGGGCATCTCATTTCTGCTGTTTGACATGGAGAGCCCCGGCGTCGAGGCGCGGCCCATCACGCTGATCTCCGGCGCCTCGCCGTTCTGCGAGACGTTCTTCGACGCGGTTCGCGTGCCGCAATCGCAAGTGGTGGGGGAACGCGGCCAGGGATGGACCATCGCCAAATATCTGCTGACCCATGAGCGGGAGATGATCGGCAACACGGACAGCTCCGCCCATGGCGCCGAGTTCGACGTGGTCAGCGCCGCAAAGGACAAGATCGGCCTCGCCGAGGACGGGCGCCTTGAGGATCAGATCCTGCGGGCGGAGATCGGCCAGCTGCTGATCGACGAGCTGGCGACCCAGGCGCATCTCGATGTGGCGAAGGCCCATATCGGGGCGGGCGGACGCGTGGACGCGCGGTCTGCGGAGCTGAAGTATCTGGGCTCGGAGCTGAACAAGCGCCGCATGTCCCTGCTGATGCGGGCCGGCGGGCTTGACGCGCTGCACTGGGGCGACGGGCCAGGCGCCGCCAAGGCCTGGCTCCGCTCCAAGGGCAACTCCATCGAGGGCGGCACCTCCGAGGTGATGCTCAGCATCGTCTCCAAGGGCATCCTCCGCTTGCCCAACCTCGGGTGAGGCGATGCTGCGACTGAGTGAAGAGCAACGGATGCTGGCGGAGAGCGCGGAGGGCGTGCTCACGCGCGCGGCCTCCATCGAGCATCTGCGGGCGTTTCGCGATGGCGGCGATCCGCTTGGATACTCCCGGGAGACCCTGCGGGAGCTGGGACAGATGGGCTTCATGGGCGTGCTCCTGCCGGAGCAGGCGGGGGGCTCTGACATGGGCGCCCGGGCCGCGGGCGTGATCGCCGAGCGGATGGGGCGCCAGCTCTCGCCGACGCCCTTTCAGTCCACCGCCGTTCAGTCGGCGACGGCGCTGGCCGCGGCGGGCGGGGAGCCGTTGGCCGAATGGGGTCCGCGCATCGCTTCCGGCGAAGCGGTGCTGGCCCTGGCGGTGGATGAGCGGGCCAAGCATGACCCGAACCGTATTTCCACCTTCGCCGAGCCCGAGGGCAATGGCTTCATCATTCGCGGCTCCAAGCGCGCCATCCCGGACGCCTACGGCGCGGACCATCTGATCGTGGCCGCCCAGGTCGACGACCAAATGGCGCTGTTTCTGGTGGATCCGAGCGCGGAGGGCGTCTCTATCGAGCGGCGAATGCAGCTCGACAGTCGGAACGCCGCCGATCTGCAATTGAACGGCGTGCGCGTGGAGCGCGCGCTCGGTTCGGTTGAGGCGGGCGCCGAGATCTTGGCCGCGGCGCTCCGGACCGGCCGCGCCGTGTCCGCGGCGGAGCAATTGGGCGTCGCCCGTGAGGTCTCCGAGCGCACCATCGCGTATCTCACCGAGCGCCGGCAGTTCGGCGCGCCCCTCGGCGCCTTCCAAGCGCTGCAGCATCGGGCGGCGGATCTCTATTGCAAGATCGAGGAGAGCGCGTCCCTCGTTGCGGCGGCCTTGGACGCGATCGATCAAGGCTCCGACGCCGCTGAGCGCTTAAGCCGCGCCGCCAAGGCGAAGCTCGCCGCCACGGCCCGTCAAGCGACGGAAGAGGGCGTGCAGATGCATGGCGGGGTCGGCATGACCGACCAATACGATCTTGGCCTGTTCATGAAACGGGATCGCGCTTTGTCGGAGCAGCTGGGCGATCAGAGCCACCATGTGGAGTGGCTGCTGCGGGAGCGGGGCCTATGAGCGGGCGCGGCCAGTGAGCGCGGATCCGGGCGGAGCGACGGGAGGGGGCGGTCTGCTGGGCCAGGCGGCGCCGACACCCGCTAGTCCCGATGAGGCCACCCTCCACGCCGTGCCTAATCCGCATCCGGACGTCCTCTATATGGCGCGCTATGTGTGCACAGAGTTCACCTCCCTCTGCCCGGTGACGGACCAACCGGATTTCGGCCATTTGGTCATCGACTACGCGCCGGATGCGCATCTCGTTGAGTCGAAATCGTTGAAGCTTTTCCTCCAAAGCTTCCGCAACCACGGCGCTTTCCATGAAGACTGCACGGTCACTGTCGCCAAACGGATGATCGACTGCGCCGCGCCCCGATGGTTGCGGATCGGCGGCTATTGGTATCCGAGGGGCGGCATCCCCATCGATGTCTTCTGGCAGACCGGCCCTCCGCCCGATGGGTTATGGACGCCAGATCAGGGGGTTCCCCCTTATCGCGGCCGCGGATAAGCATCGGCCGAGGGGGGTGGCGCACAGGCGGGGGTTCGCGTGTCGGATTTGAAAAGACAGTCCAATCGGGGCGATGGGGCGTCGGATAGGGCCCGGGACGAGGAGCTCCGGCGCATCGCCACCACCATGCGCCAACTGGCCATCGCCGCTGGGGCCGAGACCTTGCGCTTCTTCGGCGACAAGGCGCTCGCCGTGACCCAGAAATCCGACGATAGCCCGGTCACCGTGGCGGATCATGCGGCCGACGCCGTGATCGTCGATGGTCTTCGCGCCGCTTTTCCCGACATTCCACTGGTCACTGAGGAGCGTGCGGACGGTCACGCCGCGCTGCTCGGGGTCGGCGCCCGGCGCTTCTTTTTGATCGATCCGTTGGATGGAACGAAAGAATTCTTGGGCGGCAGCGGCGAGTACACTGTCAACATCGCCCTTATCGAAGATGGCGTCCCGGTGCTCGGCGCAGTGTTCGCGCCGGCCATGGATCGCTTGTTCTGGACGCCTGAGCCCGACTTTGCGGTCGAAGAGCGCGAAGAGGTGCGCGGCGACCGGATCGAGCCCGATCGTCGCCTCTGGGTCGCGACGGCCGACAACAGCGCGTTGCGGGCCGTCGCCTCGCGGTCGCATCGAGACCCTGACACCGACGCGTTCCTGGCGCGGTTGAAGGTCGCGCGCATTGTCGGCGCGGGCTCGTCACTGAAGATTTGCCTCGTGGCCGCCGGCGAGGCGGATCTCTACCCACGCATGGGCCCCACCATGGCCTGGGACACCGCCGCCGCCCACGCCGTGCTGCGGGCCGCCGGCGTGCGCCTGCGCCGTTTGTCTGACCAAGGCGCGGTCGAAGAGGCGCTTCGATACGGTCTGGGCCAGACCAGCGGCCGTCCGTTCGCCAATCCGTTTTTCCTGGCTGCGGCGCCGAGCGTCGTGATCCCGCCCCGCTACGACGCCGCTGCGGACTGATCGGGTGAGAAAGACATTCCGGATCGACGCCCTGCGGTGGGATGCGATGCGGCGAGAGGGGCGGGAAACGCGCATTGCGACTTATCGGCGACGCGCCGCGATGCGGCGCTTGCCGCTCGACCACACGAGGCTCGATATACCCCTCGATATTCGGTGAGACACGGCCAAATGGGCGAAACATCTAGGTCAAGGACCCGCCATGCGCACCCATCTGCAGCGGCTTGAAGCGGAGAGCATCCACATCATGCGGGAGGTTGCGGCCGAAGCCGAGAACCCGGTGATGCTCTACTCCATCGGCAAAGACAGCTCCGTGATGCTGCATCTCGCGCTGAAGGCGTTCTATCCGTCCAAGCCGCCCTTCCCGCTGCTCCATGTGGACACCACCTGGAAGTTCCGGGAGATGGTGGAGTTTCGCGACCGGCGCACAAAGGAGCTGGGGCTCGAGCTGATCGTCAACATCAATCACCAAGGTCTGGAGCAGGGCGTCAACCCGTTCTCCAGCGGCTCAGCCGTCCATACCGATGTGATGAAGACGCAGTCGCTGTTGCAGGCGCTCGATAAGCACAAATTCGACGTCGCCTTTGGCGGCGCGCGGCGCGACGAAGAAAAGAGCCGGGCGAAAGAGCGGGTTTTCTCCTTCCGCACCGCGCAGCATCGCTGGGATCCAAAGAACCAACGCCCTGAACTCTGGTCGATTTATAACGCCCGCAAGAAGAAGGGCGAAAGCATCCGGGCTTTTCCCCTGTCTAACTGGACGGAGTTGGACATCTGGGAGTATATCTTTTTGGAAGATATTCCTATTGTGCCTCTTTATTTCGCGAAAGAGCGCCCTGTGGTGGAACGCGACGGCGCGTTGATCATGGTGGATGACGACCGCATCCCCCTGAAAAGCGGTGAGACGCCGATGATGCGCCGCGTCCGCTTCCGCACCCTGGGCTGTTACCCGTTGACCGGCGCCATCGAGAGCGATGCGGACGACCTGCCCGGGATCATTCAGGAAATGCTTCTCGCCACCACCTCCGAGCGTGAAGGCCGCGTGATCGACCATGACGCGTCGGCGTCGATGGAGAAGAAGAAGCAGGAGGGCTATTTCTGATGGCCCCGTCAGGACAAGCGCAGCCGCCGGAAAACGCCACGCCGGAGATCGGCCGAACCGACGCCGCCATCCGGGCGTATCTGGAGGCGCAACAGAGCAAGTCCCTGTTGCGCTTCATCACCTGCGGCTCCGTGGATGACGGCAAATCCACCTTGATCGGCCGTCTGCTCTATGAGGCGAAGCTGATCTTTGAGGATCAGTTGACCGCGCTCGCCAGCGACAGTCGCAAACATGGCACGCAAGGCGAAGAGTTAGATCTGGCGCTGTTGGTCGACGGGCTCGCCGCCGAGCGCGAGCAGGGCATCACCATCGACGTCGCCTACCGCTTCTTCGCCACCGATCGCCGCAAATTTATCGTCGCCGACACGCCGGGGCATGAGCAATACACCCGCAACATGGCCACCGGCGCCTCCACCGCCTCCCTCGCCATCGTCATGATCGACGCCCGCAAGGGCGTGCTGACGCAGACGCGGCGGCACAGCACCATCGTCGCCAAGCTGGGCATCCGCCATGTGGTGCTCGCGGTGAACAAAATGGATCTGGTGGACTGGAGTGAGAGCCGGTTCCGCGAAATCACCGCGGAATACAAGGCGTTCGCCGAGCGGCTGGGCGTCAATGACGTCATGGCGATCCCGGTCTCGGCGCTCAAAGGCGATAATGTGGTGGATCGGAGCGAGGCGGCTCCATGGTATCGCGGCCCGACGCTGCTCGATCATTTGGAGACGGTCGAGGTCGCGCCCTTTGGCGCCGCTGACGCGCCGTTTGCGCTGCCCGTTCAGTGGGTCAACCGCCCCGATCTCGATTTCCGCGGGTTCTCAGGCACCATCGCCGCCGGAGCCGTGCGCCCGGGAGACGCCGTCCGCGTCTTGCCATCGGGCAAGCAAAGCCGCGTCGCGCGCATCGTCACGTTCGATGGCGATTTGGACGAAGCGACGGCGGGAGCGTCCGTGACCCTGACGCTCGACGATGAGATCGACATCTCCCGCGGCGACGTCCTGGTCGCCGCCGAGACGGACGCGGAGGTGGCGGATCAATTCCAGGCCACGCTCCTGTGGATGGCGGAGGAGCCGCTGCTGCCAGGCCGGCCTTATCTGCTGAAATCCGCCGCGGGCCACGCGACCGTGCAAGTCACGGACATGCGGTGCCGCATCAAAGTCGACACGCTGGAGGAGTTGGCGGCGAAGTCCCTCGCGCTCAACGAGATCGGCGAGGCCAACCTCTCCGCGGATCGGCTGCTGCCGTTCTTGCCCTACGCCAAGAACCGCGCGCTGGGCGGGTTCATCCTGGTAGACCGGGTCACCAACGCCACCGTCGGCGCGGGCATGACCCGTTTCGCGCTGCGGCGCGCGTCCAATATCCAGCGCCAAGCCTTTGATGTGGACCGCGAGGCGCGGGCGGCGCAGAAGGGCCAGAAGTCGGCGACGCTGTGGTTCACCGGCCTGTCCGGCTCTGGCAAATCCACCATCGCCAACGCCCTGGAGCGCAAGCTTTACGCGCTCGGCAAGCACACCATTACGCTCGATGGCGACAATGTCCGCCATGGGCTCAACCGCGATTTGGGCTTCACCGACGCCGACCGCGTGGAGAACATCCGCCGGGTGGCCGAGGTGGCCGGGCTGATGACCGAGGCGGGCCTGATCACGCTGGTGTCTTTCATTTCCCCTTTCCGTTCCGAGCGAGAGCTCGCCCGCAGCCGGATCGGCGCGGAGCGGTTCTGGGAGATCTTCGTCGATACGCCGCTGGAAGTCGCCGAGGCGCGGGATGTGAAAGGGCTCTACGCCAAGGCCAGGCGCGGTGAGATCAAGAACTTCACCGGGATCGACAGCGCCTATGAGCGGCCCGATGCTCCCGATATCCGAATCGAGAGCGCGGCGATCGACGCCGAGGCCGCGGCGGACGAGATTTTGGAGCGATTGCGCGCCGCCGGCGTTTTGGAAGCTTAGCACGCGGCCCTCATGAGCCCGGTCGGGCGAGGCGAGCGCGTCCCGACGATCCCAGCCCGCGCGCGAGGCGCGCGGCCCAGGCGAGGCGATTGCATCGATGGAAATGGCGATCGTAGTGGCGCTGCTAGCGGGGGTGTTGCTCTGCTTCATTCGGGGCGGGCCGGCGCCGGAATTGGTCGCGCTCGCCGCTTTCGCCGCGCTGCCGGCGCTGGGAATCTTGGCCCTGCCGGACGTGATCAGCGTCTTTAGCTCGCAAGCGCCGCTGACCATCGCCTTGATGTTTGTGATGAGCGCGGCCTTGGAGCGCACGGGTTGCGTCGCCGTGCTCGGGAGCCATGTCTCGCGGCTGGCGCGCGGCTCCTATCCCAGAGCGCTGGCGCTGCTCATGGGCGCGGCGATGCTCTGCTCCGCCGCCATGAACAACACGCCCGTGGTGATCATTATGATCCCTTTGGCCTTGTCCCTCGCCGCATCGGTGGGCGTCTCGCCCGGGCGTCTGCTCATGCCCCTGTCCTTTGCGGCGATTTTCGGTGGATCCGCCACGCTGATCGGGGCGTCGGCCAATGTTCTGGTGAGCGACGG
This sequence comes from Pseudomonadota bacterium, assembly GCA_039198535.1. GTDB lineage: Bacteria > Pseudomonadota > Alphaproteobacteria > Rhodobacterales > Rhodobacteraceae > JALEGB01. The sequence continues at coordinate 11,059 of JBCCTM010000011.1, read as the reverse complement.
CGCAGCGGCCCATGGCGCGGAGCCGTTCGGCATGTTCGAGATGACCGCGCCGGCGCTGGTGTTCGCCGCCGCGGGCTGGCTCTACATGATGGGCCCCGCGCGGCTGCTGTTGCCGGACCGCGAGCCCGTTCGCCCGCGCTCGGCCAAGGCTGCGCCGCCGCCGGGGATCTCCGCCGCCTCGCGCGTCTTGCCGGAGGCGACCGATGTGTCTGGCCAGAGCATCCGTCGCTCGCCGGTCGCGCCCGGGCCAGGCGTTTCGGTCGATCCAGCGTCGTCCGACGGATCGGCGGCGGGCGCGTCACCGAAAACAGCCGTCTGGGGCTGCGATGGCGACTATCGGCGCGAGAAAGCCCCCTTGGCCATCGCCATTGTGTTGGGCGTGATGCTGGCCGCCGCCTTTGGGCTCGCGCCCATCGTGGTGCTGGCGGGCGCCGGCGCGGCTTTGGCCGTCGCGCTTGGCTGCGTGACGCTCTCCCAGGCGGCCCGGGCGGTGGATTGGCGGCTCATCGCCATGATCTTCGGCATGCTGGGCTTGTCGCTCGGTTTGGAGAAGACTGGAGCCGTGGCTCTGTTCGCCGACGCGCTTACCGGCGCTGGCGGCGGCGGCTCGCCCGCTCTCGCGCTCCTGCTGCTCTACGCCAGCACGTCGGTGCTCACGGCCGTGATCACCAATAACGCGGTGGCGCTGATGATGGTTCCGGTGGCCCTGGCGCTCGCGGCGCAACTCGGCGTCGATCCTCGCGCCTTCCTGATGGCGGTGATGTTCGCCGCCTCCGCGAGCTTCGCCACGCCCATCGGCTATCAGACCAACACCATCGTCTACCGAGCGGGCGGCTACCGCTTTCACGATTTCCTGCTGGTCGGGCTACCGCTAAACATCCTGTTCGGGGCCGTGGCGACGCTGATCCTGCCGCTGTTCTTCCCGTTCTGAGCGGCTCCCGCTCAGGCGCCGTCGCCGCCCGAAAATTGCGCTTCCCAGGCCTCCCGCTGCGCGTCGTCGATCTTGTTGAAGAGGTTCTCCGGCACCGTGAAAGCGTGCCCAGCCGGGAGCGCGGCCAGGGCGTCGGCGGCGCGCGTCGGCCAGTCTCCCGCGGTGGGCTCGGGCAGTCCCAGCGCCTTCAGCATCGCATCGGACGCGTCGGGGATGAACGGGCGGCTCACCACGGCGTAGAGCCGGATCAAATTGAGGCTGGTGCGGATGATCATGGCTGCGGCGTCTGGATCGGTTTTGAACACCGCCCAGGGCTCGGCTTTCTGCAGATATTCATTGCCGGCCGCCCATATGGCCCGCAGCTCCGCCGCGGCGCGGCGCATCTCGATGGCCTCCATCGCCGCGCCATAGGCCGCGAGCCGCTCATCAAGCTCCGCGCCGAGCGCCGCCTCCGCCGCCCCGGGCGCGCCGCCTTCCGGCAGCGCTTCGCTGAATTTTGACCGGCAAAACTTGGTCACCCGGCTCACGAAATTACCCAGCACGTCGGCCAGATCTTTGTTCACGCCGCCTTGGAACGCCGCCCAGGTGAAGTCGCTATCCGAGCCCTCGGGCGCGTTTGAGAGCAGCCACCAGCGCCAGTAATCCGAGGGCAGGATCTCCAGCGCCTGGTCCATGAACACGCCCCGGCCCTGGCTGGTGGAGAACTTGCCCCCGTCATAGGTCAGCCAATTGAACCCTTTGACGTAATCCACGAGCTTCCACGGCTCGCCCGATCCCTTCAACGTGATGGGGAAGCTGAGCGTGTGGAAGGGAATGTTGTCCTTCGCCATGAATTGGACGTAGCGGACGTCCTCGGCTCCGGCGTCGGTGCGCCACCAGCGCCGCCAGGCCGCCTCCGGTTGGCCCGTGGCGTCGGCCCATTCCGCCCCCGCGGCGATGTATTCGATCGGCGCGTCGAACCAGACATAGAAGACCTTGCCCTCGAGCCCTGGCCAATCCTCGTCGCCGCGCTTCACCGGCACGCCCCAATCGAGATCCCGCGTGATGCTGCGATCTTGCAGGCCGTCGCCGTCATCGAGCCATTTCTTGGCGATGGAGGTGCTCAGCACCGGCCAGTCGGCGCGGCTGTCGATCCAAGTGCGGATGTCGTCGCGCATTTTGCTCTGGCGCAGATGAAGATGCGTCGTGTCCCGCGCCACCAGATCCGTGGCCCCAGAGATCGCCGAGCGCGGATTGATCAAATCGGTGGGCTCCAACTGCTTCGTGCAGTTTTCGCATTGATCGCCCCGCGCGCGATCATAGCCGCAATTCGGGCAGGTGCCCTCGATGTAGCGGTCGGGCAGAAAGCGGCCGTCCGTGGGGCTGTAGACTTGGCGCTCCACCACCTCCTCGATCAGGCCCGCATCGGCGAGACGCCCGGCGAAATGCTGGGTCAGCGCGTGGTTCTGCGGGGAGGACGAGCGGCCAAACCAATCGAAGGACAACCGAAAGCCCTCTCCGAGCCGCTTCTGCACCTCATGCATCTCGGCGCAATACTCCGCCACGGGCCGGCCCGCCTTGGCCGCGGCGAGCTCAGCGGGCGTGCCATGTTCATCGGTGGCGCAGAGATAAAGCGTCTCCCGCCCGGTCTGGCGCATGTAGCGGGCGTAGACGTCGGCCGGCAGCATCGAGCCGATCAGATTGCCGAGATGCTTCACCCCATTGATGTAGGGCAGCGCTGAGGTGACGAGCACGCGCTCGCCGGCTGTGGGGGTCTCGGTCCGATCACCCATTTTGCGGTTCCTGCTCAAAAATCTTGGCCAGATCGGGAGCCGTCGCTCCCTTCCGCCGCCGCTCCTTTGCGGTGCGCATTGCATGTCATATGGCGGTCCGGCGCGCCAATGAAACGCCCCGCATGATTACGAGGGGGGCGACCTGGGTCGCTTCGGCTTCGAAATGTCGCCATGCTTCCAGGCCAGCCTGCGGTTAGATCGGGGATCGTTCGCGTCAGGGAGGCTTGGACATGGCGATGCACGGGGAGCCGCTCGGCCGCAGCGTTTGGACGGGGTGGTTGATCGCAATGGCGGTGGCCGCGCTGACCTTCTTGAGCGCGGCGGGACCGGCGGGCGCCAAGATCTGCGATATGACGGTCTATGAGGCCTCGTTTGGGACCCGCGGCGATCAGGCCAGCCAGATCTTCGAGCAGCGCGCGCAATTTATCGTCTGCGCGACCGCGGCGGCGGACGGCTATGTGGCGCTTTGGGACCGCATGCCGGCGACGGGGCCGGTGGAGCGGCTTGGGCCAAGCCCCAAATTCGAGCAGCGGAAGGCGCGCCCGGTCTCCGCGGGCGAGCGCATCTGCTTCGGCGATGGCGACGTTGAGCCCGGGGCGGACGCGTATTTCCTGCTGATGGAGGCGTCCGACGGTCTTGGCCAGGGCCGCATGTGGATGGTCTATTCCGAGAGCCTTGAGGCGCAGCCCGACGAAGCGGTGTTCGACAGCGCCGCCCGCTGGAGCAACAGCTTCGCCCGGTATGGCGCCGGCGCGGAAGCCGCCCCCTCCGTCGGCGACGGCGCGCCGGCCACGGGTCCCGTGAGCTGCGACGCGCCGAAGGCGTCGCTGAATTATTTTTACCGGGTGGTGCCGATCGGCGCGATGCAACGCTGATGCGCGCCGTTAGACGAGGGGCCAAAGCGGGGAGGGCGCGCTATGCGCAGAGTGTACGACGGGTTCGCCGCGCCGCTGATTGGCGCCGCCTTGGCTATGATGGTCGGCCTGATCGCCCAGCCGGCCGAAGCGCAGGGCGGCCGGGATGACAGCCTGATCAGCGGCGAACCGCGCGGCGCTGGCGAGTCCATGTCCTGCCGGGACGCGGCCACCTCACAGCGTCGCCTACAGATCGCCGGGGGCCAGGACGCGCGGGTTGAGGACTTTCCGTTCATGGTCCAAGTGCGGGTCGGCGGCGGGCTCTGCGGCGGGTCGATGATCGCGCCGGGCTTCATCATGACCGCCGCCCATTGCGTGATGCCGCCCCCCGGCGCGCGCGCCTGCCGCCCGGACGGGCCGGGCAAATGCGCCCTGGCGGATCCCGCCAGCATCCAGGTGGTGCGCCCCGGGCCAGATGGTCGCGCCACCGGTGAGACAGCCGGCGCCACCCGCGTCTTCGCCCATCCCGGTTTTCGCTATCCCACCGGCCCCCGGGATCTCGGCGCGCTCGACGCAGATGTGGCGCTGATCCGGCTGGATCGGGTCTTCGAGGAGCGCGGCGGCGACTATGTGAGCGTCTCGGACGCGGCCTTTGACCAGAGCTTCACCAAGGGCGAGGAATGCGCGCGTGTGGCGGGCTGGGGCCTCACCCATGTGCGGGACAGCCGGTTGCGGATCGTCACCGAAGGGCCGAAGACCGACAAACTGCAGGCGCTAAACCTGGCGCTCCAATCCAAAGAGCGTTGCGCGACGCGCTATCCCGGCGAGATCAGCGACAACATGCTCTGCGCCGGCGATGGGGTGGAGGGCTTCAACACCTGCCAAGGCGACAGCGGCGGGCCGTTGGTGATGGATGTGGGCGGGCCGGTGCAGGTGGGCGTGGTGTCCTGGGCCTATGGCTGCGCGCAAGCGGAGCATTTCACCATTTTCGCCCGGGTCGGGGCCCGGGCGGTGCGGGAGTGGATCGATGGGGTCATGTCAGGCCGGGGTGGCTAAGCGCGGGATCACACGCGGCGGAACGCTTCGGGGCGCACCATGGCGGATCGCTCTCCCAGCGCTGGCCACAGTCGCGTCGCTAGCCACGGTCGCGGCGCTCGCGTTGGGCTCCGCGCCCGCCCGCGCCGCCGATTGCAGCTTCGGCGGCTGCACGGATGTCGCGCAACTGCCGCCGACGCCCAGCGCGGACATGGCCGACGTGCTGCGGCGCGCGCAGCGCTTCTTCCAGAGCGACGCGAAGGCCTACATCGTCAGCTCGAGCGCCGCGCGGGCGCGGTTGCCTTACATGCTGCCCAAGCAAGATCTGGTCACACGCCACCAGATCCATATCCCCGAGATCTACCACGCCCGCACGGAGCTGAACGCCGCCGGCGGCAAGCACTACGTGTGGCATTACATAATCGGCCACGAGATGGCGCATGTGTACCAGGAAGAGCTCGGCCTGATCGCCGCCATGTCCGCGCCGTTCCCCAATCAAAGCGTTGTGTTGGCGGAGCTCCATGCGGACTACATGGCCGGCTTCTTCATGGCCCATGAGTTCCAACTCTCCGCCACCACCATCGACAACCTGCTGCGCGAGCTTCAGGAACTGCCGGTCGGCGACCGCGGTTCGGCGGACTATCATGGCGAGCCGGGCGAGCGCTTCTTCATCACCACCCAAGGCGCCCTCGCCGCGCTTCGCCGGCCCACGCCAAACCTTGGGGAAGCGAGCGCCCTCGGCGTCAATTGCGTGTTCGACGTCCTCTTGGCGCGCGACGGGGATGCAAGCGGGTCGCTGGCCAATATCTGCCAGTAGCGGAGGCGCTGAGCGGTGTTGACCCTCCCGCTGGGGGAGGCGGCATACGCGTACGATGACTAGTCAATCAACTAACTTCGAGACCGCGGCCAACCGAGAGCCCTCTTCTTCGGATACCGCTTTCGCGCCGCGGCCGTTGATCGGCGGGCTGCTCTTCTTGGCGACGGCCCCCGCGCACCTGTTCCTTGATCGCGAAGCGTCGATCACCCTCGCCGCCATCACCTTGGCGCTGATCGGCGGGGCGTATATCGGCTTCGGCGCCGCCGATGGCCGGGCGAAGACGTTTTGGACCGAGTTCGGCGTCGCGCTCTTGTTTGGCGGGGCGGCTGCGGCGGGGCTCTTGTGGCACTGGGCCGCCCTCCCCATCGGCCTGGCGCTGCATGCGGGCTGGGATCTGCTCCATCGCAACCCGGGAATGCTCGCCCGGATCCCGCGCTGGTACATCCCGCTTTGCCTGGTCTTCGACCTGCTCGCCGCGGCGTTCCTCACGGCGCTCTACGCGTTTTAACGGGGGGCCGTCCCGGCGATCTTAGCCCGGGTCCGCGCCATCAGCCGCCGCGTCTTTCGGTATCGTTGGCGCGGTCAAATCTACCCGTCGCAGCTGAGAGCGGAGGACGACGGCGCTGCCTTTGAACCGCAGCCAGTATCTTTCGCCGCCGCCAAGTTCGACGGCGAAGAGCCTCGCTGTGCAGGCTCCGCCGCTGCAGATGCCGAGCTTCACCACATGGTCTTCGCCGAGGAGAAACCGCTCCAGTTCGGCGAACCCCTCGCCGGTTTTTCCGTACTGGTCCAATCCTGTTGGGAGCAACGCGGCCTTCGAGAAGGGAACCGGCGCCGTTGGATCGACCGCTCGCCAGATCTCAACGGGCGTAAGGTCAAGTTCGCCCGGGCGGAGATATCCGGGTTCCCATGCGCCTGTCACGGGGTCCCTCCACGCCCCGCGAAGATAACCCTGCGTCTGGAGAGGTTTGGCGCAGGGCCCCTGTTTCTCATGGGGCGAGACCACTCCGAGCAAGCGAAAATTGCGCCCCTCGGTGCGCGTGACCATTCGGACGACGTTTCCCGCGCGCACCTGTTCGCCGCAGGCTTATGGTTCTCTCAAGAGGTAGCCGCGGTCTTTGACACGGAAATAGGCGTAGGCGCGGCCTTCTTCGTCCACGCCGTAGGGTTTGGGAGGATTGGCCTTGACGGCGGGTGGCGCGAGGAGCGTGGGAAGAATGAAGCAGGCCAAACCGAGCGCCAGGCGATTGGCCCTTCGGACGTCTCGAGCGCGCCTCCACCACGCCGCGCCGCGCCCGGCGATACGCGCCTCTATCCCAACTTGCGACGCCCCCATCGGCCCCCCCCCTACGCTGCGTCGAACCAGCCGCGCCCGCTTAGAGGCTCAGCGTGATCTTGCCGAAATGGCCTTGGCTCGCCTGGTATTCAAAGGCGGCGGCGATCTCCGACAGCGGGAAGTCCCGGTCGAGCACCGGCTTCACGGCGTTCTGCTCCACCGCCTCTAGCATCGCCTCTTGATCGGATTTGGAGCCCACCGTGATGCCCGAGACGGTGATGTTCTTAGAGAACAGCGCCGCCGTCGGCACCTCGCCGGACATGCCGGTCAACACGCCGATCAGCGAGATATGCCCGCCGATCCGGCAGGCGGCGATGGATTGCGCCATGGTGGCCGGCCCACCGATCTCCACCACTTCGTCGACCCCGCGCCCGCGGGTCAGCTCCAGGGCCTTCTCGCCCCAATTCGGCGTCTCGCGGTAATTGATGACATGGTCCGCGCCGAGCGCGCGCAGCTTCTCGATCTTCGCGTCCGAGGAAGAGGTGGCGATCACCCGCGCGCCGGCCGCCTTGGCGAATTGCAGCGCAAAGATCGAGACGCCGCCGGTCCCCTGCGTGAGCACCCAATCTCCGGGCTTCACCCGGTTCTCCACAAACATGCCGCGCCACGCGGTCAGCGCCGCGCAGGGCAGTGTCGCGGCCTCAGCGAAAGAAAGGCCGTCGGGCATGCGTGTGAAGGCCGCCGCGGTCATGGCGACGTATTCGGCGGCGAACCCGTCCGCATGGTCGCCCGGCACGCCCATCAGGCCCTGCAGCGTCGGCGGTCCGCCCGCCCAGGCGGGGAAGAAGGTGGAGAGCACTTTATCGCCGACCTTGAAACCCGCCGCCGCCTCGCCCAAGGCTTCGACCTCGCCCGCGCCGTCGGACATTGGGATGCGACCTTCGGCGGCGGGCAACATGCCGGTGACCACCGCTAGATCGTGGAAGTTTAGCGAAGACGCGCGCACCCGCACCAGCAACTCGCCTGGGCCGGGCGTCGGGTTGGGCCGCTCCTCGATAACGAGCTTCTTCTTGTCGTCGATCTTCCTGACGGCGGCGATTTTCATGCTGTGCGGTCCTCCCTGCGAGACGCGTCTCGCGCCCGCTTTCCGCATATCTTAACCCGGCGCCGGCGCTCGGCCACGCCTCTCGGTGGCGCGCGCGTTGACAGCGCGCCCTCGGACCCGCTCCAGTCCCGCACAGCGCCGCTCAAACCCCTAGGACGACCGATGTCGACAGCCGCATCTCCGCTCCCGGTCACGATCCTCAATGGGTTCCTCGGCGCCGGTAAAACCACCTTGTTGCAAAATCTGGTGGTGCAGGCCCGTCAGTTTCCCGAGCTGAAGCTGGCGGTGATCATCAATGAGATGAGCACGTTGGATGTCGACGGACAGATCTTGGAGACCACGGAGATCATGTCCCGCGACGCGCCGGTGTTCCGCTCCATCGCCGCGGTCAGCATCAGTGGGGAGGAGGGGCTGCGGCGGTTCAGCCAAGCGGTCGAGGAGGTGCGCCAGGCGGGGGCCACCCATGTGGTCGTCGAGACGTCGGGCAGCACCCATCCCTGGCCGCTCTTGGAGGCGATCCGCCAGCATGACGCCGTTGAGCTCCATGGCTTCCTGTCCGTGGTCGACAGTGTGACGTTGGCGCAAGATTTCGATCTGGGCCGCGCCATCGTCCCGGCCGCCTCCCGCAATCTCGCGGCGGAGCGGCGGGGCGTGGAGAATTTGCTGGCCGAGCAGATCATGTTCGCCAACCGCATCTTGCTCAGCAAAATGGATCGTCTGCCCGCCGATCGCCTCCGCGCCGTGGCCGAGGCGATCCATCCGATCAACCCGTTTGCGGAAATCCTCGGCATGAGCTGGGGCAATCTGAAGCTGCAGGATGTGCTGGGCCTGCCGCCCTATGATCATCACCGCGTCGCGCAGCTGGGCGCGGAGCTGATGGAGTGGGACCAGACCCATGGCGCCAGCTCCATGTCGAGCGCCGGGGATTACCGCATCGAAAGCGTCGTGATCGCCGACCCGAGGCCCTTCCACCCGCAGCGGCTCTGGGACGTCTACAATCATTATCTGGGCGAAGGGATCTACCGCAGCAAAGGCTTCTTCTGGCTGCCGACGCGGGACCATCTGCAATTGCTGTGGAACCAAACGGCGGGGAGCGTGGGGCTCGAGATCGTCAATTACTGGAAGATCGCGGCGCTGGAGGATGAGAGCCTGAACCTCTCTCGGGAGGAGCGCGACGAGATCCGCCGCCGGCTGGAGGGCCGCTCGCCGGAGTTTGGCGACCGCCATTGCAGGCTCACCGTGATCGGCGACCGGGACGGGCTCGAGACCTTCGCCACCGCGCTCCGCGGCTGCTTCTGCACGGAGGAGGAGGTGGCCCGGTGGAAAGCCGGCCAGGCCTTCGACGATCCCTGGCCGCAGACCACCGCCCGCATCGCGTGACAGAGGGCGCTCAGGACGGCCCGCCCCCAATGCGGCGGACCGTCGTCTCCGTCCCTAGTCGAACCAGAAATCCTTCAACAACGCGCGGCGCTTATTGCGCGTCTCGGTCTCCGCGAAGTCCTTGATGCCGGGGTTGTCGACGAACTGCGCCCGTTGCGGCGCGCCTTCGAAGTTCATGACCGAATCGATGTGCGCGTCGGCGCCCTTCTTCACGCAGAACTTCGTGCAGACAGTCGTCACCGATTCTTTGCTCAGCAAGATCTCCACCAGTTTTCGGCCTTCATCCTCCAAGTGCTGATGGTCCACTACGCGATTGGCGAGGTCGTACCGCGCCGCCTTCTCGCCGCTGAATAATGTGCCGAGCAGGTTCCATTCCAGCGCCTTCCGTCGGCCTGCAAATTTGGCGATTTTGCCGGTACCGCCCCAGCCCGGCGTGATGTCCCAATTGATCTCCGGCATGCCCCAGCGGGAGCGCTTGGTGGCGATGACAAAATCGGAGGCTAGGGTGAGTTCAAGCCCGCCGCCGGTGCAGACGCCGTCCACCAACGCCACGGAGGTAGGCGCCAGGTTCTCCAAGATGCGCACGGTCTCTTGGTAGAGGCGCACCTGCCAGGGCGGATCCTCTTTGGTCCAGGTCTGAAATTCTTTGATGTCGTCGCCCGCGCAGAACGTGTCCCCCGCCCCGGTGAGCACCACAACCCGGCAGCCCCGGTCGATATTCACGGCTCTGACCGCGTCATGCAGCTCCTGCGACAGTTCGCGATCGAGGCAATTATGCACCTCGGGCCGGTTCAAGGTCAGCCGCGTGACCGGGCCATGGCGCTCCACGATCAGCTTGCCCGAGGGCGAGAGCGTTTTTTCCCGATCAGCGTCGCTTTTCTTGGCCTGGTCCTTTTTGGCCTGGTCCTTCTTGGCCCGGTCCTGACGGGTGTCGTCGTTTGGCATCGATCTTCCCCATTTTGTAAATGATAGTATCATTATCTTTATGATGCTCTTAAGTGAGCGTCAAGCGCGTCGGAGCACAGAACGCGGCGCCGGGTTTTGTGGGAGAACCAAAGAATGCGGGCGACCGCTCGAAAGCCCCGGCAAGATCGCGCGGTGAAGACGGAGCAGGCTCTGCTGGACGCGCTAGAGGCGCTCTTGGAACAGGTGCCCTTCGCGGAGGTGACCGTCGCCAAGGTGGCCACCGCGGCCGGCGTCACGACGGGGGCCATCTATCGCCGTTTTGAGGATAAGGAGGCGCTGCTCCGCGGCGCGTTCCAGCGGTTCTTGGAGCGCACCCGCGCGGACGCCGCGCTGCGGCTCTCCGAAGCGCCCGACCTCAGCGATCGAGATATCCTGCGCGTGGCGGTGGACCGTACGATCGACTTTACCTTGGCCAACGCGCCGTTGATGCGCGCCGCGTCTCAACTCGACGATCCGCGGTCTTTCGAGCTGTTGCAAACCGCGCGGAATCTGGCCGCCGACGATGTGGCGGCGCGCCTGAGCGGGGCCGCGGGCGAGGATGCGGAGCGTCAGGGCCAGGTCCGCTTCTTCCTCCGCATCATCACCGCCGCCGCGCGGGACACTTTCCTCGCCGGCCCCGCCGCCCGGGCGCCTGGCGTCAGCGTCGAGGCCTACCGAGCCGCCCAGCGCCGCCAGCTTGCGACACTGCGGGAGCAATTGCTGGAGATGGGCTGCGCGTATTTGGGCGCGCGCCCGTGAAGTCCCGCTGTCGCGCATTGACTGGCGCACCGCGCTAAGCGACGCCAAGCGGATGGACGAAACCTACCGGATCAGGCCGGCGGCGGCGGATGACGTCTCCGCCCTCTGGGCCATCAATGAAGCGGCGATCCCTGGGGTGAACAGCGTCTCTCGCGACGCGTTCACGCGCTTGATCGAACTGCCTG